>NZ_JBHVRK010000009.1:145616-191361 GCF_042885845.1 Kitasatospora sp. NPDC058032
ACTCACCCAAACTGCCGGCTTCCCCGCGCTTAACCGTTAAACGGGGTACGGTTTGACACCCCCCGCCGGTCGCCCCCCTGGCGGCTGCCGGCGGGGCCCGACGGGGTCACAGGGTGCCGTGCACCGCCCGGCCGTCGAAGAGGGTGAGGTCGACCGGGAGGTCGGGCAGGTCGTGCGGGGAGGTGTCGGCGAGGCGTCCGCCGAGGACGCAGAGGTCGGCGACCTTGCCGGGTTCGAGGGTGCCCTTCCAGTGCTCGGCGAAGTCCTGGACGGCCGGGGCGGAGGTGTAGGCGCGCACCGCCTCGGGGAGGCCGACGCGCTCCTGCGCTCCGCTGGTGCGGCCGGTCGCCTTGGACTCGCGCAGCAGCATGGAGGCGATGCCCTGCCGCCAGTCCGGTTCGGTGATCGGCGCGTCGGAGCTGGCGCAGAGCCGCACGCCGGCGGTGAGGGCGGAGCGCACCGGCCACATCCGACCGGAGCGTTCGGTGCCGACGACCTCGTCCATCAGGTCGGAGATCGTCCATTTGATCGCCGGGTTCATGTTGACGCCGTAGCCGTGCTGGGCGAGCAGGGCGAGGCTGCGTTCGGTCGCGAAGTCGCCGTGGATGAGGTAGTGCCGGGCGTCGGAACGGGGGTGGGCGCGCTGGGCGGCGGCGAAGGCGTCGGCCACCGTGTCGATCGCCCGGTCGCCGGTGACATGGACACCGATCTGGTGGCCGGCGCTGTGCACGGCGGCGATCATCGCGGTGAGTTCGGCGGCCTGGAGCGCGGGCGCGGCTCCGTGCACGCACAGCGCGCCGTGGCCGCCGCCCTGGTAGGCGTCGTGCATCCAGGCGGTGCGGTTGGGCGGCACGCCGTCGGCGAAGAGCTTGACGCCGAGGACGGCGAGCCGGCGCGGGTCGATGCCGTCCAGCGGCAGTGCGGCCAGTTCGGCGAGCCCGGCCCGGACGTCCGGCAGGCCGCCGCCCATCGGGGAGGGCAGCAGCAACAGGCTGACCCGGGCGTGCAGTTCGCCGCCGCGGGCGAGGTCGAGGTAGCTGTGCAGGGCGCCGGTTCCCATCGCGCCGGCCATGATGCCCTCGCCGCCCGGTCCGAGGCCGGGTTCGGTGTAGCTGGTGGTGCCGAGGGCGTGCAGGGCGCTGATCGCGCCGGTGATGGCCGCGCGGCGGCGGTGCCCGTCGGCGCGCGGGATGTGGGCGTGGACGGCGCGCTGGGCGGCCTCGCGGAGGATGCCGGTGGGGTGGCCGGCCGGGTCGGCGTCGATGGTGCCGCCGGGCGGGGGCTGGGTGGCGGGGCCGATGCCGGCCGTGCGCAGGGCCGCCGTGTTGACCCAGGCCATGTGGTCGGAGAAGTCGGTCAGGCAGACCGGGTTGTCCGGGGCGGCGGCGTCCAGGTCGGCGCGGTCGGGCAGGGTCCGGCTGCCGTCGCGGCACTCGGCGAGGTAGCCGACGTCCCAGCCGCGGCCGACGATCCACTCCCCCGGCGCGGCGGCGCGGGCCGCCGCGGCGACGGCCGCCACGATGTCCGCGATCGAGCGGACGGCCGGGAAGTTGAGGTCGAGGGCGAGCGGCGGGCGGTTGAGGCCCCAGGCGTGGCCGTGCAGGTGCGAGTCGTTGATGCCGGGCAGGACGGTCCGGCCGCGCAGGTCCACCACCCGGGTGGCGGGCCCGGCGTGGCCGAGCACGGCGGCGGTGCTGCCGACGGCGGTGATGACGCCGTCGCGCACGGCCAGGGCCTGGGCCGTGCGGAAACCGGCGTCGACGGTGAGCACATCGCCGTCGACGAGCACGAGGTCGGCGGGGCGGGAGTCGGCGGGGCGCGTCGCGGCGGGCATGGAGTCGGCGGGAGGGTTCACGGGTGTCAGGGCCCCTCGGGGGAGACCACGCCGCGGTCCGCCCAGTACGGCTCGACCAGTTCGCGCACCCGCTCGGCGCCGACCCGCTCCAGCAGGGCCAGGGCGCCGACGTTGTCGGTCAGCTGCTGCATCCGGCTGGCGCCGAACAGCACGGTGGCGGTGGCGGGGTGGGTGAGCGCGAAGGCGACGCACAGCTGCGCGGGGGTCGCGCCGAGGTCGGCGGCGACGGCGGCCAGCCCGCCGGCGGCCTCGGTGATCCGGTCGCGGATGCCGCCCGGGTCACGGCCGATCTCGCGTGCGGGGCTGGTGCGCCCGGCCAGGATGCCGCCCTCCAGGATGTCCGAGGCCTGGAGCGAGAGGCCTTCGGCGAACAGCTCGGCGAAGGGCTCGCCGTCGGGGATGGCACGGCGGCAGGGGCTGTACTTGAGCTGGGCGAGCTGCGGGCCGGGCGAGCCGGCGGCGCGGGCGTGCTCGCCGATGGTGCGAACCGCCGTGGCGGACCAGTTGTTGACGCCCCAGCAGCCGATCAGGCCCTCCTTCTCCAGCTCGGCGAGTTCCTCGGCGATCGCGCGCAGGTCGAGGTCCTCGCGACGGATGTCGCCGAGCACGGCGAGGTCGGCGTGCTCGACGCCGGCCCGGAACAGGGCGTTGGCCAGCTGGTCGCGCAGCGAGAGCTGCGGGTAGGGCTCCAGCCAGAGCTTGGCGGAGAACAGGTAGTCCTCGCGGGCGAGGCCGCCGGCCCGCACGATGGCGGAGAACAGCACGTCGGTGAAGACCGGCGGGTGGCCGGGGATGCCGTAGACGGCCACGTCGAACAGGTTGATGCCGAGGTCCACGGCGTGGCGGACCATGGCGACGGCGTCGCCGAAGTCCATCCGGTCGTAGGTGTGCCAGGAGCCGAGGGACAGCGCGGACACCTCGGGTCCGGCGGTGCCGAGCCGGCGGCGGGGGACGACGGTCATGGTGGTCCTCACGGGGTCGGGGGATGACGGAGGGGGCGGGCGGTCGGGTGCTCGAAGGTGGCACCCGGCGCCCCGGGGCGGGACACAGGGACATGAGGGGACGCCCCGGGGCGCCGGGCGGATCGGGGGCGCCGGCGGCGGAGGGCCGCCGGCGCGGAGCGGGCCGGGGTCAGGGCAGCCAGGGGTGCACGACGGCCTTGGTCTGCTCCAGGCGGGCCATCGCCTCGATGGCACCGCTCGCACCGCTCAGCCCGACCGGGTCGCTGAACAGCGCGTCCCAGTCGAAGTGCGAGCGGAAGGCGGCCAGGAACTCCACGGCCCGGTGGTAGTCGCCGACGTCGCCGTTGAGCGAGCCGAGCACGGTCAGTTCCTTGCCCATGACGGTGCCCAGCGGCAGCTCCTGGAGGGCCGGGCCGGTGGTGCCGACGACCACGAACCGCCCGCCCCAGGCGGCCAGGTCCACCGCCTCGGCGCCGACGCCGGGCGCGCCCGCGAGGTCGATCACCAGGTCGGCGCCGCGCCCGCCGGTGGCGGCGAGCACCGCCTCGCGGCGGGCCTCGGGGCCGTCGGCCAGACCCAGCGTCAGGTCGGCGCCGAACTCGGCGGCGAGTTCCAGGCGGCTGTCCGGCGCACCGATGGTGATCACCGGACCGGCGCCGCCCGCCTTGGCGACGGCGGTGGCGACGATGCCGAGCGCGCCCGCGCCCTGGATCACCACCGAGGAGCCGGGGCGGGTGCCGCCGGCCCGGTCGAAGGCGTGCAGCACGGTCTTGACGGCGCAGCCGGCCGCGGCGGCCCAGGTCGACTCGACCTCGTCGGGCAGCAGGTACTTCTGCGCGTTCGGGACGACGTAGTTGTACTCGGCGAGCCCGGCGGTGGCGTAGGGGTGGCGGTCGGCGCGCTGGCGGAAGCCGTAGCCGCGGTCCTCGCAGGCCACCGGGGTGCGCAGCACGGTGCAGCCGTAGCAGTACCCGCAGGTGGACTCGGACCAGCCGATCCGGCGGCCCACCGCGACCGGGCGGCCGAGCGCGTCCACGGTGCCCTCCCCCACCGCGACCACGGTGCCGGCCATCTCGTGGCCGAGGACCAGCGGCAGCATCCCGGGCAGCGACATCGCCCCGCTCCACAGGTGGACGTCGGTGGCGCACAGCGTGGCGCAGTCGACGCGCACCAGGGCGGCGCCCGGTTCGATCCGCCGGGGCAACGGCAGTTCCTCGATCACCAGCGGCTCGCCGTGGGCGTGCAGCACCGCCGCCCTGGTGCTCGTCGGAATCGTCATGGTCCTCGTTCTCCTTCGGTTCCCTGGTCCACGGTCCGGGCGGGTGCCCGGGCCGGTCATCTGCTGTGGGCGGTGTCCCAGACCTCGTTGCGGCTGCGCCACCAGAGCAGCACCACGATGACCAGGAAGGGCACCACGCCCTGGTACTTCTGGATCGCCTCGACGGAGGCGGACAGGCCCTCCAGGCAGCCGAGGACGAGGCCGCCGAGCAGGGTCAGCGGCAGGCTGCGGAAGGCACCGAGCATGGCGACGGCCAGCGCGGTGTTGATGAGCTTGCCGAGGGTGGAGAAGTCCCCGCCCAGGCGCGGGGCGGCCAGCACCACGACCAGCGTGGTGACGGCGCCGATGGCGGCCCACACGGCGACGGCGAGCTTCGCCACCGGGATCCCGACCACCTCGGCGGTGGCGGGCTGCTCGGAGAGCGCCTGCAGGCGCAGGCCGAGCCGGGTGCGGCCGAGCAGCAGGCCGACACCGACGGTGATCAGCGCGGCGAAGGCGATGGTGACCAGCACGGACTGCGGGATCACCACCCCGCCGAGGGTGAGCACCGGCTTCTCGAAGGGGCTCGGGAAGGTGTGCGCGCCGGTGGTGGTGGAGCCGAACAGCCGCAGTCCGGCGGCCATCACGGCGACGTAGACGGCGACGGTGACGGCCGCCTTGGTGTTCTGCGAGTGGCCGGCGAACCAGCGCACCAGTACGGTGCCGAGCAGGGCGGACAGCGCCGCCCCGGCGAGCACCCCGGCGGGCAGGGCCAGCCAGAGGCTCACGCCCTCGTCGGTGAGGCTGACCATGACGAAGGCGCCGATCGCGCCGACGGCGGCCATCGCGAAGTTGACGGTGGCGACGAGCCGGTAGGTCAGGACGACGCACAGGCCGAGCAGGGCGTAGACGCCGCCACCGGTCAGGCCGGCGAGCGTGGAGTTGAGCATGGGACGCCTCCTGGGGTCCGGCAGGGGTCCTGCGGGGTCGGGGTCACTTCTTGCCGGGGACGACGAAGCCCTCGGGCAGGACCTTCCAGGCGCCGTCGACGGCCTGGACGAAGCGGCTGCCCTGGACGGCGTTGTGGCTGTCGCCCTCGCCGAACACCCAGGGGGTGCCGACCATCGGGTACTCGATCGGCTGCATGGTCTTGAAGGCCTTGGTGACGGACTCCCGGTCGATCGTCCCGGAGATGCCCTTGAGGACCTGCACGAAGAGGTCGGCGGCCATCACGCCGCCCTGGCTGAAGGCGGTCTTCTGGATCTTGTTCTTGTCGACCAGCTGGGACCAGCGCTCGTTGCCGGGCAGGGTGGTGTCGGTGTAGGGCTGCCACTCGGTGCCGGCGTAGACCTTGAGGCCGGCCGGAATGGCCTGGGCGTTGGCGTCGGTGTAGGTGTTGGCGCCGACGATGAAGTCGACGTCGTCCATGCCCTGGGTCTTCGCCTGCGCGAAGTAGGGGCCGACGATGCCGTTGTAGAGGACGGCCTGGCAGCCGGCGCCCTTGTCGGCGACCAGGTACTTGGTCGGGTCGCCCTCGGCGATGGCGAGTTCCTTGTGGGCGAGCTGCTTGCCGGTCAGCTCGGTCCACTTCTTGATCGCGTCCTCGATGCCGCCGCCGCTGCCGGGCAGCACGGTGTAGTCGAGGCAGACCTTGTCGTGCTTGAGCACCTCGGAGGCGTAGTAGAGGTTGGCGGTGAGCAGGTTGAACGGGCCGGGGTTGACCGGGGCGATGTTGGGGCTGGTGAAGCAGGCCGGGTCGACGCCGACGGCCGGGATGGAGACGATCTTCTCCTTGCTGTAGGCCGCGCGGTTGAGGCCGCAGTCGACGGCGCTGGAGGAGCCGACCAGGGCGACCACCTTCTTGGACTTGACCAGGTCGACGGCGGCCTCGGTGGCGCGCTGCGGGTTCATCGCGTCGTCCATGCTGACGAGTTCCAGCTTGCGGCCGTTGATGCCGCCGGCGGCGTTGACCTCGTCGAAGACGGCCTTGACGGCCTGGGGGACCTCGGGGGTCTGGAAGAGTCCGGTGATGCCGTTGATCGAGCCGACCTTGATCGGGCCGGACTCCGAACCGGAGCCGGAGCCGTCGCAGGCGGTGGCGCCGAGGGCCAGTGCGGTGGCGGCGGCGAGGGCGGCGAGCGGCCGGGCGTGCGTCATGGTGCACTCATTCCGTTCAGTGGGGGCGCGCCGGAACAGGGGGTACAACGCGGTCCCGCGCGAGGGTGGGTGTGGGGGGTGTGCGGGAGGCGGCGCCGTGCGGGGCCGGTCAGCCGACCGGGACGTCCGCGGTGCCGAGGTAGGCGGCCATCACGGTGGGGTCGGCGAGCACCTCGCCGGTCGGGCCGCCGGCGATGACGTGGCCGAAGTCCAGGACGGTGACCTCGGAGCAGGCGGCCTGGACGAGGTCCATGTCGTGCTCGACGAGCAGGACGGAGACGCCGTAGCGGGCGGGCACCTGGGCGAGCCGGCGGCCGAGGGCGAGCGATTCGGCGGCGGACTGGCCGGCGGCGGGCTCGTCGAGCAGCGCGACGGCGGGGCGGGCGGCGACGGCGGCGGCGACGTCCAGCAGGCGGCGGGCGCCGGCGTCGACCAGGGAGACCGGCAGGCGGCCGGGCGGGCAGCCGAAGAAGTCGAGCAGTTCGTCGGCCTCCTCGGTGGACAGGCTGCGGCCGGCGCCGATCGTGAGGTACTCGTACTGGGTGAGCTCCGGGGCGATGGTGGTGGTCTGGAAGGTGCGGCGCAGGCCGCGGGTGGCGCGGGCGCTGGGGCTGAGCCTGTCGAGCGGGGTGCCGGCGAGCGCCACGCTGCCCTGGTAGCCGCCGACGAAGCCGGTGACGGCGGCGATGAAGGTGGACTTGCCGGCGCCGTTGGGGCCGATCAGGCCGACCACGGCGCCCCGGGGGACGGTGAGGTCGACGCCGTCGAGCGCGGTCACCGGGCCGTAGCGGACGGTCAGTCCGCTGACGGTGAGGGCCGGCTCGCCGGTGGCGACGGTGGCGGGGGCGACGGGCGGTTCGGGCACGGCCGGGCGGTCGGCGGCGGTCGCCTCGTGCTCCTTCAGGAAGGCACGGGCGGCGCGCTCGCGCTTGCGGGAGCGGGTGAAGTCGGTCTGGCTGACGCCGCTGCGCAGCGCGAAGACGGCGCCGACGCCGAACAGCATGCCGCCGAGGTCCTGCGGCAGGTCCAGCTTCTCCAGGATCGTCGCCATCACCGCGCCGAAGATGCCGCCCATCACGGCGCCCTCGGGGTTGTGCGGGCCGATCATGATGGCGACCGCGAACAGCGCGAGCGACTGCATCATGGCGAAGTTGCCGGGGACGACCAGGCCCAGTTGGCCGGCCATCAGGCCGCCGCCGACGCCCGCGACGAAGGCGCTGATCGCGAACGCGGCGAGCTTGCTGCGGGCGACCGAGACGCCGTGCGCGGCGGCGGCCCGCTCGGAGTGCCGCAGTTCGGTCCAGGACATCCCGAGCCGGGTGCGGTTGAGCAGGGCGAGGCCCAGCGCGATCAGCGTGAAGACGATGACGACCAGGACGAAGTAGGCGCCGTCCTCCTCGAACAGGGCGGGCCGCTCCAGGGTCCTGAGCTCGGCCATGCCCGGCATCTGGTTGGCGTTCAGCACGATGTCGGCGGAGACCGCGAAGCCGAAGGTGACCACGGCCAGGTTGACGCCCCGGATGCGCAGCGCGGGCAGGCCGATCGCGACGCCGACCGGGACGGCGGCCAGGCCGCCGAGCACCAGCCAGACCAGGAAGCCGCCGGGGGCGTCGGCGACGTTGAGCCGCAGCACCACCCAGGCGCCGATCGAGGCGAAGGACATCTGGCACAGCGACATCACGCCGACCCGGCCGACGATCACGCCGTAGCTCTGCATGATCACGGCGCTGACCACGGCGGTGATCGCCAGGTAGACCCAGTAGGCCGGGAGCAGGGTCGGGACCAGGACGCAGGCGGCGACGGCGGCGCCGAGGCCGGTGAGCAGCGCCCGCCGGTCGCCGGCGAGTCTTTCGGTGAGGCTCATGCTCCCCCGCTCTCCGCCGGGCCGCTGCCCGGGCCGTGGTCCGCGACCGCCGCGCCGACGGGCTGCGGGGTCGCGCCGAAGTAGAAGTCGTGCAGCCGGTCGGCGTCGCCGCGCAGTTCGGCGCAGGGGCCGTCGTAGGCGAGCCGGCCCTTGCTGAGCACGTAGGCCCGCTCGCCGATCTCCAGCGCGAGGTGGGCGAACTGCTCGATGAGGAGCACCGCGATGCCGAGGTCGACCAGGTCGGCGACGGCCTTCATCAGCCGGTGGACGACCACCGGCGCGAGGCCGGAGGACATCTCGTCGATCAGGACCGTCTTCGGCCGGGAGACCAGGGCGCGGCCGAGGACGAGCATCTGCTGCTCGCCGCCGGAGAGGTGGCCGGCCTGCAGGCCGCGGCGCTTGTCCAGCTCGGGGAAGAGCCGGTACGCGGTGTCGAGGTCGGCGCCGTCCCGCTGGGCGACCAGCAGGTTCTGCTCGACCGTCAGGGTGCGGAAGACGCTGCGGGCCTGTTCGACGTAGGCGAGGCCGGCGGTGGCGCGGCGGTAGGTGGACAGCTTGTCCAGGGGCGTGCCGTCGAGGGTGACGGTGCCGGAGGTGCAGCGCACCAGGCCGGCGATGCCGTCCATCAGGGTGGTCTTGCCGGCGCCGTTGGCCCCGAGCAGGACGGTGACCGAGGCGGGGGCGACGTCCAGGCTGACCCCGTGCACGACGGGGGCCTCGGCGCGGCTGATGTGGACGTCGCGCAGGGCGAGCGCGGGTGTCATCGCTCGGCTCCGCAGGCGGCCCGGATGGCGTCGGCGACCAGGGCGTGGGCCCGGGGGGCGTCGGTGAGGTCGGTGGCGAGCAGGCCGAAGAAGCCGTGGATGAGGCCGTCGAACTGCACCAGCGAGGTTTCGACGCCGGCGGCGGCGAGCGCCCGGGCGTACTCCTCGCCCTCGTCGCGCAGCACGTCGTACTCGGCCTCCAGGACGAGCGCGCGGGGCAGTCCGGACAGGTCGCGGGCGCGCAGCGGGAGCAGGTAGGGGTCGGCGAGGTCGGTCTCGTCGCGCGGGTACTGGGTGAAGAACCAGTCCATGCTGTCCTTGGACAGGAAGTAGCCCTCGGAGTAGTCGCGGTAGGAGGCCCGGCCCTCGTCGGGGTGGGCGACCACCGGGGAGACCAGGACCTGGAGGGATATCCGGGGTCCGGCCTGGTCGCGGGCGCGCAGGCTGGTGACGGCGGCGAGGTTGCCGCCGGCGCTCTCGCCGCCGATGGCGAGGCGCTCGGGGTCGACGCCGATCGTGGCGGCGTTCTCGTGCAGCCAGCCGAGCACGGCGTAGCAGTCGTCGGCGGCGGCCGGGTAGCGGTGCTCGGGGGCGAGCCGGTAGTCGACGGACACGACCACGGCGCCGGCCGCGGCGCACACGGCCCGGCAGGAGTACTCGTTCTCGTCGAGGCAGCCGATGGTCCAGCCGCCGCCGTGCAGCCAGATGAAGGCGGGGAAGGGACCCTCGCCCTCGGGGGTGTAGATCCGTACGGGGATGTCGCCGGCCGGGCCGGGGACGGTGGTGTCGGTCACCGAACCGACGGCCGGCAGGGTCTCCGGCATGATCCAGGTGGTGCGGAACTGCTCGCGCATGGTCGCTGCATCGAGTTCGACGGGCTGGGCGGGCTGCTCCGCCGCACCGGCCCGGTCGATGATCAGCTGTGCCTCGGGGTGCAGGGGCATCGTTTACCTCCGATTGCCCGGGTGCCGCTGGGGGTTCGGCACTCGAAAATCGTATCTGATTCCATGTACGTTAAGCAGTCACAATCCACGGTGTCCAGAGCTGGGAGCAAGATGATGCGCAACGGATTCCAGGCCGGAATCACCACAGCTGACCTGGTCATGCAGGGTGGCCGCGTGCACACGATGGACGGCGCCCGCACGGTCGCCGAGGCGCTGGCGGTGCGCGGGGGCACCGTCGTCCGGGTCGGCACCGACGCCGAGGTGGCCCCGCTGATCGGGCCCGGCACCAGGGTGGTGGAGCTGCGCGGGCGCTCCCTGCTGCCCGGGATCAACGACTCGCACCTGCACGGCGCGTGGCTGGGCACGATGTGGCCGGACACGCTGATGGCGCAGCTGGCGGCGGCACCGGACGGCGGCTCCGGCGACCACGGGCACGGCCACGACCACGCGGGCGAGGGGCCGGCGCTGGCCGCGCTCGCCACCTCCGCCGAGCGGCGCCGGGCGATCCTGCGCACCGGCGAGCTGCTCTCCTCGCTCGGCATCACCAGCTACACCGAGCCCGGCCTCGGACCGGGTGAGGACGGCGGGCCGACCGGCTGCTTCTCCTCCGCCGTGCTGGCCGAGTACGCGGAGCTGGCCGCCGAGGGTCGACTGGGGGCGCGGGTCACCGCGCTGCTGCTGTTCGGCCTGCTGGACGGCGCGAGCAGCGCCGCCGACCTGCACCGCGGACTGACCGGGTTCGCCGCGCCCGCCGAGGTGCCCGGGTGGTTCCGGGTGGCCGGGGTGAAGATCTTCGCCGACGGCATCCCGCCGATGGGCAGCGCCTGGAGCGAGGAGCCGTACGCCGACGGCGGCCACGGCGCGCTGCTGGTGGACGGCGCGGACGCGGGCGAGCGGGAGGCGAACCTGCGCGCGATGATCCGGGCCGCGCACGCGGCCGGCCACCAGGTCGGGGTGCACGCCACCGGCAGCCGCACCACCCGGGTGGTCACCGAGGCCTTCGCCGAGGCCCGCGCGGCGGACGGCCGGGACGGGCGGCACTACCTCATCCACGGCGACGTGCTGCACCCGGCGACGCTCGCCGCGATGGCCGCCGCCGGGGTGGGTCTGAACACCCAGCCGGGCATCGCCGCCGCGACCGCCCCGATGCTCGCCGGGGCGCTCGGCGCGGACGCGCTGGCGCACGCCTGGCCGGTGCGCGACGCGCTGGCCGCGGGCGTGCCGCTCTGCCTCAGCTCGGACGCGCCGGTGCTCGCCCCGGACTGGCGGGCCGGCGCGGCCGCGGCCGCCACCCGGGCGGTGGAGGCCACCGGCCGCGACCAGCGGATCGCCCTGGCGGAGGCGCTGTACGCGTACACCGCGGCCCCGGCCCGGCAGGACGGCGCCGAGCACTGGAAGGGCACCCTGGAGGCCGGGATGGCGGCCGACCTGTGCCTGCTGGACGCGGACCTGCGGGAGCTCGCCCCGGCCGCGCTGCCCGAGGTGCCGGTGGCGATGACCGTGCTGGCCGGCCGGGTGGTGCACGAGCTCTGACCCGGCGGCCCGGGCCTCCCGCGCGGGAGGCCCGGGCCGGTCCGCGCTCAGCCCGTCGGCGCGTCGGTGCCCCAGGAGGCCCCGGGGTGGACGACGTCGCGGTCCAGCCAGAGGCCGGCGACCGCGGCGCGCAGCTCCTCCCCGTGGCGCTCCAGCAGCTCCAGCGCGCCGAGGTTGGCCTCGAACTGCTCCGGGCTGCTGGCGCCGAACAGCACGCTCGCGGCGGCCCGGTGGGTGAGGGTGAAGGCGAGGGCGAGCTGCGCGGGCGTGGCGTCGAAGCCCTCGGCGATGCGTTGCACCTCCGGGTAGGACTCCCGGATCCGCTCGCGGATGCCGCCCGGGTCGGCCCCGATCTTGCGCTGCGGGTGCAGCTTGCCGGCCAGGATGCCGCCCTCGAAGACGTCCGAGGCCTGGAGGCCGAGTCCGGCCTCGTCGAACAGCCGCCCGTAGGGCTCGCCCTCGGGCACCGAGCGGCGGGCCAGGCTGTACTTGAGCTGGGCGAAGGACGGCGCGACCAGCCCCTCGGCCCGCGCGAACCGGAAGGCCTCGGCCAGGTCGTCCGCCGACCAGTTGTTGACGCCCCAGGCGGTGAACCGCCCGGCCCGCACCTGCTCGGCGACATCGGTGACCACCGCCGGGACGTCCAGCGCGCCGAGGTAGTCGCCGACCACCACGAAGTCGGCGCGGTCGGTGCCGACCCGGGCCAGCGAGACCTCCAACTGCTCGGCGAAGGAGGCCTTCGGGTAGTCCCAGAGCCACAGCTTGCCGCAGAGCAGGTAGTCCGCGCGGGACAGGCCCGCGTTGCGCACGGCCTCGCCGAAGAGGATGTCGGTGACCGCGTTCTCCGCGTGCGGGCCGAAGTTGTAGTGGGCGACGTCGAACAGGTTCACCCCGCGCGCGACGGCGCGGGCGACCAGGTCGGCTGCCTCGTCGGTGGTCATCCGGTCCCAGGTGTTCCACGAGCCGAGGCCGAACACCGGCACCTCGGGGCCGTCCGCGCCGAGCCTGCGCCGGGGCACCGCCTGCGGGCCGCCGTCCGGGGACACGGTTTCCGAGAACTCCACGCCAACCTCCTGAGGATCCGAGTGGTCCGGCTCTGGCCGCCGGGAAGGCGATCGTATAGCATCCGGCATATTCTTTGACCGTCAAGGAGGACGCGATGTCCCTTCGCCCGGAATCCCCCCGTTCCGCGGACCCGGCCCCGATCGTCGAGGTGGCCGTCGGCTACATGGCCGCCAAGCAGCTCTTCGCCGCCGCCGACGCGAACCTGTTCGCCGCCCTGGCCGACGGCCCGCTGGACGTGCCGCAGATCGCCGAGCGCACCGGCCTGCCCGAGCGCACCAGCCGCATCCTGGCCGACGCGATGGCCGGCCTCGGCCTGCTGGAGCGCACCGACGGACGCTACGCCAACTCGGCCGGCACCGCCACGTACCTCACCGGCGCCGAGGGCCAGATCGACCTGCGGCCGTTCCTCACCTTCCTCGACGAGATCAGCTACGGCCACTGGCTGGGCTTCGGCGACACCAGCCGCACCGCCGAGCCCCAGCAGCTCGACTTCGGCGGCGAGCGGATGACCACCTTCCTCGGCGGCGTGATGACCTACAACGCGCTGCACGCCCGCCAGCTGGCCGAGCACTACGACTTCACCGCCCACGAGCGGGTGCTGGACCTCGGCGGCCTGTCCGGCTCCTTCCTGGCCGAGGCGCTCACCGCCGCCCCCGGCCTCAAGGGCACCTTCTTCTCGGCCGGCGAGCTGGTCGGCCACGCCCGCGACGTGCTGGCGGCGGCCGGGGTCGCCGACCGGGTGGACATCGTCGAGGGCGACGCGGTCGCCGGGGACGTCCCCGGCGGCTTCGACCTGGTGCTGCTGGAGCACGTGGCGCACCGCTTCGACGCCGAACAGAACCTCGCCATCGTCCGCCGGGCGCGCGCGGCGGCGGCCGAGGGGGCCAGGCTGGTCCTGCTGGACTTCTTCCTGGACTCCGACGACCAGCAGCGCGCCATCGACGCCCTGCACGCCGGCGAGTACCTGGTGATCGACGGCACCACCGTCTACCCGGAGGACGAGGTCCGCGGCTGGCTGCGCGAGGCCGGCTGGGAGCCCGTCGAGACCCGCGCGCTGCCCGGCAGCCCGCGCATCATCATCGCGGAGGCCCGATGAGCACCGAGGAGAGCACGGGCGCCGGGGGCCGGGTCGTCCTGGTCACCGGGGCGGCCAGCGGCATCGGCCGGGCGGTCGCCGAGGCCTTCGCGGCGGCCGGGGACCGGGTGGTGGTCGCCGACCTGAACCGGGCGGCGGCCGACGCCGTGGCCGGGGAGATCGGCGCCGCCGCGCTGGCCGTCACCATGGACGTCACCGACCGGGCAAGCGTGAGCGCCGCACTGGCCGAGGCCACCGAGCGGTTCGGCCCCGTCGAGGTACTGGTCAACAACGCGGGCCTGGCGGGCGGCGGCGGTGCGCTGATCGACCTGCCGGCCGAGGTCTTCGACCTGGTCGTCTCGGTGAACCTGCGCGGCACCTTCACGGTCACCCAGGTCGTCGGCCGGCAGATGGTGGACAGCGGCCGGGGCGGGGCGATCGTCAACATCAGCTCGATCGGCGCCCGCCAGCCCACCCCGGGGCTCGGCCACTACGAGGCCACCAAGGCCGCGGTGGACGCGCTCACCCGCACCGCCGCCCTGGAGCTGGCCGGGCACGGCATCCGGGTCAACGGGGTGGCCCCCGGGCCGGTGCACACGCCGATGACGGCGCCGCTGATGGACGACGCGGCGGCGCGCGGCGCCTGGGAGGCGCGGATCCCGCTCGGCCGGATCGCCGAGACCGGCGACCTGACGCCGCTGGTGCTGTTCCTCGCCTCGGCGCAGGCCCGGCACATCACCGGCGCGGTGGTGCAGGTGGACGGCGGCCAGCTGCTGGTCTGACCTCCGGGAACCCGGAAGGGGCGGGAGTCCTCGCGGACTCCCGCCCCTTCGGGCCGTACGGAAGGGCTCAGCCGGACGGCTTGGCCTGGTGCAGCGCGTCGGCGGTGGCCGCCTTGTGGGCGCAGGCCACCCGCTCGATCTCGGCCGCGTCGGCGCCCTGCTCGATCAGGTCGAGGATCTGCTCGTGTTCCACCACCGAGCGCCGGGCCCGGCCCGGCACATAGGTGAAGGTGGAGCGGCGCATGTGGTCCAGCCGGGCCCACTCCTCCTCCAGCAGGGCGCGCAGGTGCGCGTCCGGGCAGTGCTGGTAGATCGAGAAGTGGAAGGTGCGGTTGAGCGCGGTGAACGCGGCCGGGTCGAACTCGTCCAGCGCGGCCACCATCCGGGCGTTGATCTCCCGTGAGGCGGCGATCTGGTCCGGCGTCAGCAGCGGTGCGCAGACGGCCGTCGCGTACCCCTCCAGCCGGGCCAGGATCTGCAGCGAGTGCTCGACCTGGACGGCCTCGAAGACCGCCACCCGGGCGCCGATGTTGCGCACCACCTCGACCAGGCCGTCCGACTGCAGCCGGCGCAGCGCCTCGCGCAGCGGGATGGTGCTGACCCCGGTCTCCTGCGCGAGCTGGTTCATCACCAGGCGGTAGCCCGGGCCGTACGTGCCGTCGAGGATGCGCGAGCGGAGCAACTCGTAGCTCTGCTCGGCCTTCGACCCGCCACCGCTGGTTCGGTCCTTCGCGGAACCCAACGCCGTTCCCTCATCCTTCCTCAGCACGGCCTTCGCCCCCGTGGCGGACCGCCGGGCGGTCCGCGCGCCCCCGGCGGTCACCGGGCGAGGGCCTTCAGCACGACGCCGCGGAACTCCGCACCGGCCAGGGCCCCCAGGTGGTCGCCGGGAACGGTCACCAGCTCCGCCCCGTCAAGGGGAGCAACGATACTCTCGATGCCCCGCGTCATCACATCGTCCGCGCCGACGACCACCACCGGGGCGGTCCTTCCGGCCCAACGCCCGGGCGTGAAGGGGGTGTTGCGCAGGCCCTCGACGCAACGGGCGAGGGCGGCGGCGCGTTCGCCGCGGGAGCGGACCAGGCCGGCGATCATGCCGGTGAAGGGGTCGGCCGGCTCGCCGCCGTCGGCGACGGCCCGGTGCAGCGCCTCGACGTCCACGCCGGCGAACGGCTCGAAGGGGCTGAGCCCGCCGAGCACCACCCGGCCCACCCGCGCGGGCGCGGCGAGCGGGAACTCCCAGGCCAGCCGGGCTCCGAGGGAGTAGCCGACGAGGTCGAACGCTCCCACCCCGGCGGCGTCCAGGACCGCCAGCAGCCGGGCGGTCAGGGCGTCCGCGCCGGCCTCGGCGGCGTCGGCCGGGTCCGGCGAGGCGCCGTGGCCGGGCAGGTCCGGCACCAGCACGGTGCGGCCGGTGGCGGCGATCGCGGCGGCGGTGCCCGGCGCGATCCAGTCGGCCTCCCCGTCGGAGGCGAAGCCGTGCAGCAGGACGACGGGCGGCTCGCCTCCGGGGCCGCCCGTGTCGCCCTCCTCCGGCGTGATGATCCGCACCGCCAGGTCGTCGCTCCGGTTCATGAGCACTGCACCTCTCCCCTGTTTTCGCATACGATTTTTGATAGTACTGCACGCCCACCCACCCTGCCATCGCTTCGGCCGGGCCGGTCGCGCCCACGGATCATGTGCGAATTCACATCCGATCAACCATGGTCAGCGTCGATCACGTCCGCTATCGTGCATGATGCCGTATACGATTCTAGGAGGGCAATGTGGCACACCCCCTCGGACTGTCGCCGGGAAAGATCATCGCGGTGCACCTCAACTACCGCAGCCGCGCGGCCGAGCGCGGGCGGACCCCCGACGCCCCCTCCTACTTCCTGAAGCCCTCCTCCTCGCTCTCCTGGAGCGGACGGCCGGTCGCCCCCCCGGCCGGGTGCGAACTGCTCGCCTTCGAGGGCGAGATCGCGGTGGTCATCGGCAAGCGGGCGCACCGGGTCACCCGCGAACAGGCCCTGGAGCACGTGGCCGGCTACGCCGCCGCCAACGACTTCGGCGTCTACGACCTCAAGCACGCCGACCTGGGCGCCAATCTGCGGGCCAAGGGCCGCGACGGCTACACCCCCGTCGGCCCGGCGCTGCTGACCGGCGTCGACCCCACCCGGCTGCGGCTGCGCAGCTGGGTCAACGGCCGGCTCGTCCAGGACGCCTCCACCGAGGAACTCCTCTTCCCCGTCGACCTGTTGATCGCCGACCTGTCCCGCTCGACCACCCTGGAGCCGGGCGACGTGCTGCTGATCGGCACCCCGGCCGGTTCCACCGTGGTGCAGCCCGGCGACCTGGTCGAGGTCGAACTGGAGGACGGCGGCCGGCTGCGCAGCGAGGTGGTGGCCGAGGAGGACGGCGTCATCGAGTACGGCGCGCTGCCCCGGGTCACCGAGGCCGCCCGGCGGGCCGCCTACGGCTCCGTGCCGCCGCCCGGGCCCGCCGCCGAGCCCGACGCGCCCGCCCCCGCGGGGCTGGACGAACGGACCGCCGCCCTGCTGCGCACCGTCTCCACCGCCACCCTCTCCGCCCAGCTGCGCAAGCGCGGCATCGACCACCACTTCATCGAGGGCGTCCGCCCGGCCCGCCCCGACCTGCGGATGGTCGGCACCGCCCGCACCCTGCGCTACCTGCCGCTGCGCGAGGACGTCTTCGCCGAGATCGGCGGCGGGATGAACGCCCAGAAGCGCACCGTCGAGGAGTTGCTGCCCGGCGAGGTGCTGGTGATCGGCGCGCGCGGCGAGCACGGCTCCGGCACCCTCGGCGACATCCTGGCGCTGCGTGCGCTGCGCCGCGGCGCGGCCGGCGTGGTCACCGACGGCGGCCTGCGCGACAGCCCCTCCTTCGCCGGCCTCGACCTGCCCTCCTACTACGCCGGGCCGCACGCCGCCGTGCTCGGCCGCCGGCACGTCCCGATGGACTCCCAGGTGCCGGTGGACTGCGGCGGGGTGCTGGTGATGCCCGGCGACGTGCTGGTCGGCGACGCCGAGGGCGTCGTGGTGATCCCGCCCGCGCTGGCCGCCGAGGTCGCCCGGGACGCCGCCGCCCAGGAGGACGAGGAGCGCTTCGTGCTGCGGCAGGTGGACGGCGGCGCCGGCATCGACGGCCTCTACCCGATGAACGCGCACTGGCGCGCCCGCTACGAGCGCGAGCGCCAGGGCGACTGACCCTCCTCCCCCTCTCCCCCACTCCCCCCACGGAGACCCGATGAAGTTCCGAAGCGACCCGTCCGTGATCCGCGGCTCCCTCGCCCCCGTGGTCACCCCCTTCACCGACGGCGGCGCCGTCGACCACGACTCGCTGCGCGCCCTGGTGCGCTGGCAGCTCGACTCCGGCTCGCACGGCATCTCGCTGGGCGGCTCCACCGGCGAGCCGAGCGCGCAGAGCGTCGCCGAGCGGATCGCCGCGATGCGCACCGCCGCCGAGGAGATCGCCGACCGGGTGCCGTTCCTGCCCGGCACCGGCTCCGCCAAGCTCGACGAGACCCTCGAACTCACCGCCGCCGCGGCCGAACTCGGCGCCGACGCCGCCCTGGTGATCACCCCCTACTACGCCCGGCCCACCCAGGAGGCGCTCTACCAGTGGTACGCCACGGTGGCCCGGGAGTTCCCCGACCTGCCGCTGGTCGTCTACAACGTGCCCTCGCGCACCGCCGTGGACATCGCGCCGGAGACCGTGCGCCGGCTGTTCACCGACTTCGACAACATCGTCGGCGTCAAGGAGACCACCAAGGACTTCGAGCACTTCTCCCGGGTGATCCACGCCTGCGGCCCCGAGCTGCTCGTCTGGTCCGGCATCGAACTGCTCTGCCTGCCGCTGATGGCCCTCGGCGGGGCCGGATTCATCAGCGCCGTCGCCAATCTGGCGCCCGCCGCCGTGGCCCGGATGTACGAGCTGTGGGAGCAGGGCGACCACGCCGGCGCCCGTGAACTGCACTACCGGCTCCACCCGCTGGTCGACCTGCTGTTCGTGGAGACCAACCCGGCCCCCGCCAAGTGGGTGCTGGCCCAGCAGGGCCGGATCGCCTCCGGCCACGTCCGACCGCCGCTCACCGCGCCGACCGACGCCGGCCTGGAGCGGATCCGCGCGCTGCTCGCCGCCGGCGGCGCCCTCACCCAGCAGCTGTGACCGCGGGCTCCACGGCCCCGCCCACCACGAGAGCAGGAGACGAGATGACCACCACCACCGAGGCCGCCCCGCAGGCCGCCGCCGACCCGGCCCGGCCCGCCGGGCTGCCCGGCGAGATCACGCACTGGATCGGCGGCGCCCTGGTGCCGTCCGCCGACGGCCGGGTGCTCGACGTCGCCGACCCGGTCTCCAACACCGCCTACGCCACCCTCGCGGCGGGCGGCGCGGCCGACGTCGACCGCGCGGTGGCCGCCGCCCGGGCCGCCTTCCCGGCCTGGTCGGCGCTGGGCAACCGGGAGCGGGCCACCGTGCTCAACCGGATCGCCGACGCCGTCGAGGCCCGCGAGGAGGAGCTGGCCGCGTTCGAGTCCTTCGACACCGGGCTGCCGATCACCCAGGCCCGCGGCCAGGCCCGGCGCGCCGCCGAGAACTTCCGCTACTTCGCCGACGTGATCGTGGCCCTCGGCGAGGAGGCGTTCCGGGTCGGCACCCAGCAGCTCAACTACGTGGTGCGCACCCCCGTCGGCGTGGCCGGGCTGATCACCCCGTGGAACACCCCGTTCATGCTGGAGAGCTGGAAGCTGGCGCCGGCCATCGCCTCCGGCTGCACCCTGGTGCTCAAGCCCGCCGAGTGGACGCCGCTGTCGGCGAGCCTGTGGCCGGCCATCCTGGCCGAGGCGGGCCTGCCGGCCGGTGTGGTCAACATCGTGCACGGCCTGGGCACCGAGGCCGGGCAGGCGCTGGTGGACCACCCGGAGGTGCCGATCCTCTCCTTCACCGGCTCCACCGCCACCGGGCGGCACATCGTGCGCTGCTCGGCGGACCGGCTGAAGACGGTCTCCATGGAGCTGGGCGGCAAGTCCCCGGTGGTGGTCTTCGCGGACGCCGACGTGGAGGCGGCCCTGGACTCGGTGGTGTTCGGCGTGTTCTCGCTCAACGGCGAGCGCTGCACGGCCGGCTCCCGGGTGCTGGTCGAGCGCCCGCTGTACGAGGAGTTCACCCGACGGCTGGCCGAGCGCGCCGAGCGGGTCCGGGTCGGCGTGCCCGGTGACCCGGCGACCGAGGTCGGTGCCCTCGTCCACCCCGTGCACTACCGCCGGGTGCTGGACTACGTCGAGGCCGGGAAGTCCGAGGCGCGTCTGGTGGCCGGCGGCGACCGTCCCGCGCACCTGCCGGAGGGCAACTACCTCCAGCCGACCGTCTTCGCTGACGTTCCGCGCGACGCCCGGATCTTCCAGGAGGAGATCTTCGGCCCGGTGGTGGCGGTCGCGCCGTTCGACGACGAGCAGGAGGCCATTGACCTGGCCAATGCCACCGCATACGGTCTGGCCGCATACGTGTGGACGTCCGACCTCAAGCGGGGTCACCGGGTCGCCCACGCGGTGGAGTCCGGCATGGTCTGGATCAACTCGCACAACGTCCGCGACCTGCGCACGCCGTTCGGCGGGGTGAAGGCCAGCGGCCTCGGCCGCGAGGGCGGTGCCCACAGCATCGACTTCTACACCGAGTCCAAGATCGTCCACGTGATGCTCGGGGACGTCCACACACCGCGCTTCGGCGCCGACGAGCAGCACTGAACCCGCCCATGGGAGTCACGCAGATGGAGGTCACGCCCATGCCCACCCCGCCGGACGTCGTACGGTCCGCCTACGCCCAGCTGGTCGTCACCGACCTGCCCCGGGCCCGCTGGTTCTGGGTCGACATGCTGGGCTTCCACGTCCAGTACGAGGACGAGCGCGCGCTGTACCTGCGCGGCACCGACGAGCTGACCCACCACAGCCTGGTGCTGCGGGTGGGCGAGGCGCCCGCGCTGGACCACATCGCCTACCGGGTGCGCACGCCCGAGGACGTGGACCGCGCCGAGGAGTACTTCACCGCGCTCGGCTGCCCGGTGCGCCGGGTGCCGGCCGGCACCGGCACGCGCGGCGTCGGCGACGCGGTGCGGGTGGTGGACCCGCTCGGCTTCCCGGTCGAGTTCTTCCACGCGATCGACCGGGCCGAGCGCCTCATCCAGCGCTACGACCTGCGGCGCGGCGCCGAGGTGGCGCGGATGGACCACTTCAACATCGTGGTGCCGGACATCCCGGCCGCCTACGAGCACTACCGCGCACTGGGCTTCGGCTGCTCGGAGACCATCGAGGGCGACGAGCACGAGCTGTACGCGGCCTGGATGTTCCGCAAGCAGACCGTGCACGACGTGGCGTTCACCAGCGGCGCCGGCCCGCGGATGCACCACGTCGGGGTGTTCGCCCCCGAGGCGCACCAGGTGCTGCGCACCGCCGACATCTTCGGTTCGCTGCGGGCCGAGCACCACATCGAGCGCGGTCCGGGGCGGCACGGCGTGTCCAACGCCTTCTACCTCTACCTTCGCGACCCGGACGGGCACCGGGTGGAGATCTACACCTCCGACTACTACACCGGTGACCCGGACCACGAGACCTATCGCTGGAACGTGCACGACGACCGGCGGCGGGACTTCTGGGGCAACGCCGTGATCGAGTCCTGGTACAAGGAGGCCACGCCGGTGCTGGACCTCGACGGCCGGCCGCAGCCGGTGGTCTCCGGGGCGCTGGACGAGTCGGCCGTGCAGGTCGGCGCGGACGGCCTCGGCATCATCCCGGCACAGGCCGCCGAGCACTGATCCTCCGTCCGCACCGTTCCACCGCCGCCCCGGGCCCGCCGGCCCGGGGCGGCGCCGTCGTCCCCGGTCGCGGGCAACGGGAAGGCCCCGCCGCCCGGGATCGGGCGGCGGGGCCGGCGGGCGGGTGCTCAGAGGTGGTAGCCGTACTCGCGGAACTCCCAGTCGGTGACGTGGCGGGCGAAGCGCTCCAGCTCGGCGCGCTTGAAGGCGAGGAAGGCCGTGGTGAAGCCCTTGCCCAGCGCCTCGCAGAGCGCCGTGTCCGCCTCCAGCGCGTCCAGCGCCGCGCCCAGCGAGCCGGGCAGCACCGGCGCCTTGGCGGCGTCGTAGCCGTAGCCCTCCAGCGGCGCGGGCGGCTCCACCGCCTCCTCGACGCCGAGCGCGAGGGCGGCGGCCAGACCGGCCACGGCCAGGTAGGGGTTGGCGCCGGCGTCGCCGAGACGCACCTCCAGGCGGGTCGCGTCGCCGCGCTCCGGGGGGATGCGCACCATCGCGCTGCGGTTGTCCAGTCCCCAGTCGATCAGCCAAGGCGCCAGGGTGTCCGGCCCGAACCGCTTGTAGGAGTTCACCGTGGGGTTGAGCAGCGCGGCCAGCGCCGGGGCGTGCCGCAGGACGCCGCCGATGGCGTGCCGGGCGGTGGCGGACAGGCCGTCGGGCGCGCCGGCGTCGGCGAAGACGTTGCGCCCCTCGCCGTCCAGGCAGGAGACGTGCAGGTGGAAGCCGGAGCCTCCCTCGGCGTTGAACGGCTTGGCCATGAAGGTGGCCAGCCGGCCCTCGGTGCGGGCGATCTCCTTGACCGCGGCCTTGAAGCGGAAGGCCCGGTCGGCGGCGTCGAGGGCCTCGGAGTGGGTGAGGTTGATCTCGAACTGGCCGCCGGAGAACTCGTGGTTGCCCATGGTGGTGCCGATGCCGAGCGCGGCGAGCAGGCGCAGGGTGCGCAGCAGGTGCCCGTCCGGGTCGCCGCGTCGGCCGGCCACGTAGACGTTGCCGGGCGCGCCCGCGTACGGGCGCCAGCCGCTGGGCGCGGCCGGGTCGGGCTCGCAGAGGAAGTACTCCAGCTCCGGTCCGACGACGGCCGTCAGGCCGAGTCCGGCGAGGCGCTCGGTGACGGCGTGCAGGACCTCGCGGGGGGACTCGGGGCACGGGCGGCCGGTGCTCGGGTCGGTGGTGCGGCCCAGGCACCAGGCGACGCCGGGCTCCCAGGGGAGTTCGACGAGCGTGGCGAGGTCGGGGTGGACGGTGATGTCGGGCAGGCCGGCGTCGAGGCCGCCCTCGACCGGGACGACCTCGCCGAGCGGTCCGGTGTGGTAGATCGCGCGGCAGAAGGTGAGGCCGTGGCGGACGGCGGCGGGCAGGGCGTCGACCAGGACGTCGCGGCCCCGGTCGGTGCCCATGAGGTCCGGATAGCTGACCCGGACGACGTCGATGCCGCGGGCCCTCAGCGCGGCGGCGACCGCCTCGGGGTCCTGTGCGGCGGGGGCTTCGGGGGTGGCGACCTGGTCGGTCACAACGGGCCTCCTCGTGAGGCGGGCGTGGGGGTGGGGAGTTCACCGTGGTCCGGGCGGGCGAACGGTCAGCTCCGGCCCGGGACTCTCGTTTGGGATCAAACAGTAGGCCCGACCGGCATCGCCGGACAAGCCCCCCGGGCCGATCCGCGCGATCCGGCCGGACGGGGTGACAGTCCGCCCGCCAGGGCATATCGTATGGCCCCAAACGAGAGACCGTGCGGCGCCGCTCCGAACCGCCGCCCGCCGCTCTCCCCGGCCCCCGCGATCCAGGAGGTGCCGTGGCCACCGTGCACGGCTTCTTTCACCCCAGGACGGCCACCGGCCGCTCCTCGCTCGTCCCCGCCCCGCCCTGGCACTACTCGGGCGACCTGCTGACGGTCGAGTACCGCACCGACCCCGCCCGGGTCGCCGAACTGCTGCCCGCCCCGCTGGAACCCGCCGAGGAGGA
The DNA here is from genome assembly GCF_042885845.1 of Kitasatospora sp. NPDC058032. NCBI lineage: Bacteria > Bacillati > Actinomycetota > Actinomycetes > Kitasatosporales > Streptomycetaceae > Kitasatospora > Kitasatospora sp. NPDC058032. Next base: position 168,637 of record NZ_JBHVRK010000009.1, read on the forward strand.
CCCCGGCGCCGTCGCGCTGATCTGGGCCGACTGGCAGTCCTGCGCCGCCGACGGCGCCGAGCTGCTGGACCCGGTCCGCGCCCAGTACAAGGAGTGCTTCGCCGTGGTGCGCTGCTCCTACCGGGGCCGCACCTACTCGCGCTGCGTCTACATCTGGGTGGACAAGGACTTCGCCATCGCCCGCGGCCTGCACCAGGGCTACCCGAAGAAGCTCGGCTCGATCCACCAGACCCGCCCGCACCCCTACGGCCCGGCGCCCCGGCTCGCCCCCGGCGCCCGGTTCGGCGCCACCCTGGCGGCGGCCGACCGCCGGCTCGCCCAGGCGGTGGTGACGCTGCGGGAGGAGTCCGCGACCAACGGCTTCGTCAACGGGCACCCGATGGCCCACCACCGGCAGCTGCCCGCCATCGACCGGCCGGGCACGCTCGCCCTGGACGAGCTGGTGGAGAGCGGCGCCGCCGCCTTCGAGGCCGGGCCGGCCTGGCGCGGCACGGCCGAGCTGGAGCTGTTCGAGGCGCCCACCGAGGAGCTGGCCGCGCTGCGGATCGAGGAGCCGATCGCCGCCTACTACCGGCAGGTCGGGGTGGTCTGGAACGGCGGGCGGGTGCTGGCGTCACCCGCCGGAGGCTGAGCCCCCGTGCGGGCCCGGCGCGGGCCCGCACGCAGGCGTCGAGGAATCGTACGGGTGCAAATGGAGTACCCGGCGCGCTAGATTCGGCCCCACGACACGACCGCGGTCCGGCCGCGGGGAGGGGACCACCGGTGACCAACCGCACCATCGAGGAGACCGAGCTCGCCGTCCAGGCCAAGCTGGGGCAGGTACCGCTGCTGCGCGCGCAGATGGCCGCCGTCGGCAACATCCACCGCGCGGCGGCGGCCGTCCGCCAGCACCTGGAGAACTCCGTCCTGCGCGGCGCCCAGCTGACCTGGACGTCCTTCGTGGTGCTCTGGGTGGTCTGGATCTGGGGCGAGATGGAGACCCGCTACGTCGCCGAGGAGGCGGGCATCTCCAAGGGCACGCTCACCGGCGTCGCCCGGACCCTCGAATCGCGCGGACTGGTCGAGCGGGTCGGCCACCCCTCGGACGGCCGGATGGTGCTGCTGCGGCTCACCCCGGCCGGCGAGGAGCTGATGGCCGGGCTGTTCCCGCGCTTCAACCAGGAGGAGGCCTTCGTGGCCGGCGCGCTCTCCGACGAGGAGTGCGAGCAGCTGGCGGGCCTGCTGCGGCGGGTCGTCGGCACCCTGGAGCAGGACGGCGAGGCCCGCCGCGCCGAGCTGACCGCCGACGCTCCCCCGCCGCCGCGCCCCGGCGGGCGCCGCCGGCGCGACGCCTGACGCTCCGAAAGGCGCGAGGCCCCCGTCCACCGGTGGACGGGGGCCTCGCGTCGTGCGCTCAGCCCCGGCGGCCCTCGGCGGCCGCGGCCTCCACCAGGGCGTCGAACACCGCCTGCTGGGCCGGGTCGGTGGCCGCCGTGTCCTCCGGGTGCCACTGCACGCCGAGGAACCAGCCGGCCGGTTCGACGAGTTCAACCGCCTCCACGGTGCCGTCGGCGGCCCGCGCCGTCACCCGCAGGCCGTGACCGAGCCGGGCCACCCGCTGGTGGTGGTAGCAGGAGACCACCCGGTCCCCCGGCCCGGCCAGCCGCGCCAGCAGGGTCCCGTCGAGCGGCGTCAGCGGGTGCACCACGTGCCGGTGGTCGAGCCCGGGGCCGCCCATGTCCTGCTCCAGGGTGCCGCCGAGCACGGTGTTGACCACCTGCAGGCCCCGGCAGACCGCGAGCGTCGGCAGTCCGGCGACCAGGGCGTACCCGGCGAGCGCGAGGTCGAAGGCGTCCTGACCGGCGTGCAGGTCGTAGACGTCGGGGTGCCGGGAGTCCTCGCCGTAGTGCGCCGGATCGAGGTCCCCGCCGCCGGGCAGCAGCAGTCCGGAGCAGCGCGCGAGCCGTTCGGCGACCTCCTCGGCGCCGGCGGCCCCGGGCGCACCCGGCCCGGCGGGCAGCATCACGAACGGCTCGCCACCGGCCCGGTAGACGGCCTCGGCGAGCGCCTCGGCGGCCACCACGGCGGCGTACCGCAGCGCCGAGACGGAGGCCGAGAAGCGGGCGGGCAGCGCGATCAGCGGCCTCGGCGCGCTCACAGCCGGATCCAGGTGGTCTTGAGGTCGGTGTACTTGTCCAGCGCGTGCGCGGACTTGTCGCGCCCGTGCCCGGACTGCCGGACGCCGCCGAAGGGCACTTCGAGTCCGCCCTCCTCGTAGCAGTTGACCCAGACGGTACCCGCCCGCAGCGCCCGCGACATCCGGTGCGCGGTGGAGAGGTCGGCCGTCCACAGGCCCGCGGCCAGCCCGTAGACGCTGTCGTTGGCGATCCGGACGGCCTCCTCGGGGGTGTCGAAGACCTGGACGGCGAGCACCGGGCCGAACACCTCCTCGCGGGCGAGCCGCATCCCCGGGCCGACCCGGTCGAAGACGGTCGGCCGAAGGTACGAGCCGCCGCTCTCCGGCAGCGCGACCTCGCCGCCGGCCCGCAGCCGGGCGCCGTCCCGGTGGGCGGCCTCGACGTGCCCGAGGACGCGCTCGCGGTGGGCGGCGGTCACCAGCGGGCCCATCTCGGTGGCCGGGTCCAGCGGATCGCCGACCCGCAGGGTGCGGGCGCGCTCGACCACGGCGTCCACCACCCGGTCGGCGACCGCCCGGTGGACCAGCAGCCGGGACGGCGCGGTGCACATCTCCCCCTGGTTGAAGAAGATCCCCCAGGCGGCGGTGGCCGCCGCCCGGTCCAGGTCGGGGGCGTCGGGCAGCACGATGTTCGGGGACTTGCCGCCGAGTTCGAGCCAGACCCGCTTGAGGTTGGAGTCGGCGGCGTAGCGCAGGAAGTGCCGCCCGACCTCGGTGGAGCCGGTGAAGGCGAGCGCGTCGACGTCCGGGTGGCGGCCGAGCGCGCGCCCCGCCTCCGGGCCCTGACCGGCCAGCACGTTGAACACGCCGTCGGGCAGTCCGGCCTCGACGGCCAGCGCGCCCAGGCGCAGCGCGGACAGCGGGGACTGCTCGGCGGGCTTGAGGACGACGGTGCAGCCGGCGGCGAGGGCGGGCGCGGCCTTCCAGGCGGCCATGGTGAGCGGGAAGTTCCAGGGCACCACGGCCGCCACGACGCCGACCGGCTCCCGGGTGACCAGCGCCAGGGCGTCGCCGGGGGTGTGCGGGGCCTCGTCGGTGAGCTTGCCGGCGAGTTCGCCGTACCAGCGGAAGGTGGCGGCGACGGCGCGCAGTTCGATGTCGCGTGCCTCGGTGACCGGCTTGCCCATCTCCAGGCTGATCAGCAGGGCGAGTTCCTCGCGGTGCCGCTCGACCAGGCCGGCGAGCCGTTGGAGCGCGCGGCCGCGTTCGGCGGGGGCGAGCCGGGGCCAGGGGCCGTGGTCGAAGGCCCGGCGGGCGGCGGCGACGGCGGCGTCCGCCTCGGCCCGCCCGCCGGCGGCGACCTCGGCCAGCAGGCGGCCGTCGCGCGGGGAGACCACCGGGAACGTGGCGCCGCCGCCCGGTTCCGGGGCGCCGCCGATGAGGTGGGCGGTCGGGAGGACGAGTGCGCGGGCGCGCCGTCGCCATCCTTCGTGGGTGTCGTCGTCGTGGGGTGCGCCCGTCACGGTGCCTCCGGTCGAACTCGCGGTGGCGCGAAGGCCACCGGAATGTCATTTGGAAGCAAACGATAACCAAGGACCGGGCCGCTTCCAAGGGTTGACCTCCCTGGATCCCGAGCTCTACGTTGTTTGGAGCCAAACGAGAACCAGGAGGGCGCGCATGTCCGTCCACCCTGCGGCCGCCGCCGACGCGCCGCCGCCCCACCTCGCGACGGTGGCCGGGGTCCCCGTGGACACCCGCCACTGGATCGGCGGACGCCGCGTCGCCTCCGCCGACACCTTCGCCGACCACTCCCCGATCGACGGCGCCGAGCTGGCCCGGATCGCCCGGGGCACCGCCGCCGAGGCCGACGCCGCCGTCGCCGCCGCCACCGCCGCCTTCCCCGGCTGGGCCGCCACCGCCCCCGCCGAACGCGCCCGGCTGCTGCACGCGATCGCCGACGGCGTCGAGGCCCGGCTGGAGGACCTGGCCGCCGTCGAGACCGCCGACAACGGCGCCCTGCTCCGCTCCCACCGGCGCGGCGTGATGCCCCGGGTCGCCCACAACTTCCGGTTCTTCGCCGACCGGCTGCTCGCCCTCGGCCACCCCGGGCTGGACACCCGCGGGCACGCCAACCGGGTCAGCTGGGACCCGGCCGGACCGAGCGTCCTGATCACCCCCTGGAACGCCCCGCTGATGCTGGCCACCTGGAAGGTCGCCCCCGCCCTCGCGGCCGGCAACACCGTCGTCCTCAAGCCCGCCGAGTGGTCCCCGCTCACGGCCTCGCTGCTCGCCGACATCGCGGCCTCGGCCGGACTGCCCGACGGCGTCCTCAACGTCGTCCAGGGCCTGGGCGCCGAGGTCGGCGCACCGCTCACCGCCCACCCCGGCGTGCGGCGGATCAGCTTCACCGGCTCCGTCCCCACCGCCCGGCGGATCGCCGAGGCCGCCGGGCGCAACCTCACCCCGGTCAGCCTGGAGCTCGGCGGCAAGTCCCCGCTGCTGGTCTTCGCCGACGCCGACCTCGACCTCGCCGCGGACCTCGCCGTCGAGCAGTTCGACAACGCCGGGCAGGTCTGCCTGGCCGCCACCCGGCTGCTCGTCGAGGCCTCGGTGGCCGAGGAGTTCACCGCCCGGCTCACCGCCCGTGCCGCCGCGCTGCGCCAGGGCGACCCGCGCGCGGAGTCCACCGACCTCGGCCCCAACATCCATCCGCGCCAGCTGGAGCGGATCGACGGCTTCGTACGGCGGGCCCTGGCCGCCGGCGCCCGCGCGGTGTTCGGCGGCGGGCCCAACGAGGAGCTGGGCGGCCTCCACTACCGGCCCACCCTGCTGACCGGCGTCCACCAGGACTCCGAGATCGTCCAGGAGGAGGTGTTCGGCCCGGTGCTCACCCTGCAGACCTTCGACACCGAGGAGGAGGCGGTGGCCCTGGCCAACGGCACCCGCTTCGGCCTCGCCGCCACCCTCGCCACCGGCGACCGGGAGCGCGCCGACCGGGTCGCCGACCGGCTGGTGGCCGGCACCGTCTGGGTGAACTGCTTCTTCGTCCGCGACCTGCGCGCCCCGTTCGGCGGCTCGCGCGAGTCCGGGATCGGCCGCGAGGGCGGCGACTGGAGCTTCGACTTCTACGCCGACCTGCGCAACACCGTCACCGCGCCGAGGGGGTGGGCGAACCATGGGTGAGATCGTCGGCGCCGGGCTGCTCGCCCACGTACCCACCATCGTGCTGCCCGAGGCCACCCGGCGCGAGCTCAACGAGGGCCGGGAGGTCACCCTGGTCACCGGCCTGCGCGAGCTGCGCCGGGACGTGTTCGAGACGCTGGACTACGACACCGTCGTCGTCCTCGACTCGCACTGGGCCACCACCGTCGAGTTCGTGATCGCCGCCCAGCAGCGCCGGGCCGGGCTGTTCACCTCCGAGGAGCTGCCGCGCGGCATGCGGCGGATGCTCTACGACTACCCCGGGGACCAGGAACTCGCCCACGCGGTGGCCCGGTTCGCCGACCGCCACGACACCTGGATCACCCCGATCGACGACCCCTGCCTGCCCGTCCACTACGCCACGATCAACCTCTGGAAGTACCTCGGCGAGGGGCTGGCCGACAAGCGCTGGCTGAGCATCGGGGTCTGCCAGACCGGCGACGCCGAGGACCACCTGCGGCTCGGCCGGGCGCTCGCCGACGGCATCGCGGCCGTCGACCGCAGGGTCCTGGTGATCGCCTCGGGGGCGCTCTCGCACACCTTCTGGCCGCTGCGCCGGCTGCGCGACCACGAGTCCAGCGACCCCGTGCACATCTTCACCCCCGAGGCGCGGGCCGCCGACGAGCAGCGGATCGCCTGGTTCCGCGAGGGCCGGCACGACCGGGTGCTCGACACCATGGACGACTTCCAGCGGTTCAAGCCCGAGGCCCGCTTCGGCCACTACCTGATGCTGGCCGGCGCCCTCGGCGAGCAGCGGTGCACCGCGCCCGCGCGGCAGTACGGGGAGTACGAGAACTCGGTCGGCACCGGGCAGGCGCTGCTCTGGTTCGACCGCCCGGCGGCGGGCTGGGCCGCGCCACCCGCCGGCGCCTCCGCCCACCGGCACGACCCGCACCACCACGTCGACCCCCACCACCACGTCGACCCGCACGAGGCCGACCCGTACGAGGAGACCGCCCATGCCTGAGTACCGCCGGATCCTCCTCGACGGCGCGGCCGTCGAGGTGCGCCGCGAGGGCGAGGAGCTGGTGGCCGGCGACGGCCGCCGCGTCGCCGCCGACACCGCCCGGCACCTGCCGCCGGTCGTCCCGGGCAAGATCGTCGCCGTCCACCTCAACCACCGCAGCCGCGTCGAGGAGTTCGGGATCCGGCTCACCCCGGCCCCGACCTACTTCCACAAGCCGGTCTCCGCCCTCAACGCCCACGGCGGCGCGGTCGTGCGCCCCGAGGGCTGCCACTACCTCAACTACGAGGGCGAGGTGGCGATCGTGATCGGCCGCACCTGCCGCAACATCGCCCCCGCCGAGGCGGGCGCGTACATCGCCGGCTACACCGTCGCCAACGACTTCGGCCTGCACGACTTCCGGGACACCGACGCCGGCTCGATGCTCCGGGTCAAGGGCTCCGACACCCTCGGCCCGCTCGGACCGGGCCTGGTCACCGACTGGGACTTCCGCGGCAAGTACCTGCGCACCTACGTCAACGGCGTGCTCGTCCAGGACGGCTCCACGGACGAGATGGAGTGGGACATGCACTACCTGGTCGCCGACATCGCCCGCACCATCACCCTGTACCCCGGCGACGTCCTGCTCTCCGGCACCCCCGCCAACTCCCGCCCGGTCAAGCCCGGGGACGTCGTCGAGGTCGAGGCCGAGGGCCTCGGCCGCCTGCGCAACCACGTGGTCACCGGTCCCACCGCGATCCGCACCGACGTCGGCGCCCAGGTGACGGCCAGCGAGGAGGTGCTCTCCACCGCCCTCGGCGGCGACTGGGAGTTCCGCGGCATCCGGCCCCCGGTGCGGACCGCCTCCTGAGCACGGACCGGCGCGGGGTGGGCGGCGGCCCGCCCCGCGCCGTACTGGCCGGACCGCCGCCCCGGCCGTCGGTCAGCGACGCATGAGCGCGAAGACGCCCCAGCCGACGTACTCGCGCTCATAACGCACGTACCGGGCCGGAGCCGTGTCGAGCTCCGCACGCAGTCCGGCGGCGAGTTCGTCGTCGGGGTGGGTGTCGAGCCAACGGCGGACGTTCAGCCACTGCGCGGCCCGGTAGCGGTCCCAGCTGTCCTGGTCGGCGAGGACCATCTCCACGACGTCGTAGCCGAGTGCGCCGAACTGCTCGACGAGCCCGGGCAGGAGGAGGAGGTCGTCGACGCTGTCGACCTGGCAGCCGGTCACGGCGTCCTGCTCCGTCGGCCGGCGCCGCCAGAACGGCTCGCCGATGAGCATGATCCCGCCCGGCTTGAGGCTCCGCTGCAGGAGCCGGACCGTGCCGGGGACGCCACCGCCGATCCAGCTGGCGCCGAGGCAGGAGGCGACGTCGACGGGCTCGTCGGCCACATGGCCGCCGGCGTCCCCGTGAACGAAGCCCACCCGGTCGGCGACACCGAGCTCGGTTGCGCGGGCCCGCGCGCGGCCGATGAACGCCGTGCTGATGTCCACTCCGGTGCCGGTGATCCGGTGGTCCCGGGCCCAGGTGCACAACAGCTCCCCCGACCCGCAGGCCAGGTCGAGCACGCGCGCCCCGGGCGGCAGCCGCAGGGCCCGCCCGAGCGTGGCCAACTTCTCGCCGGTGAGCGGGTCGTGGATGCGGTGGCTGCTCTCGCGGATGACGAAACTACGTGGGAGATCCACTTCGGGGTGTCCTTCGGTCGGATGAGGTCATGGCAGCTGTTCGCGGCTTTCACCAGTCGGCCGCGCCGGTCCGAACGCCCATCCCACACACCTCCGTCGTCGTACCCGTTACCGAATGATCGCCAAGGTAGGCCGACCGCCCGCGGCTGTCCACCGATTTTCGGGGACACGCCGCCCCGGCGTCGGCGGGCGGGGGCGGGCGGGCCAGGGGCCGGCGCGGCTTGCATTTAGGGCGCGCATGCAATTATTGTTCCAGCAGAGATTGCGGCTGCAATCACTCGCGGGTTCCGTCTGCGCTCCACCCTCCGTCCTGACCAGGAGAGTCCGACATGAGCACCAGCCTCTTCAGCCCCTTCACCCTGCGGTCGCTCACCATCCCGAACCGGATCTGGATGCCGCCGATGTGCCAGTACAGCGCCGCGCCGGACGGCGAGCTGGCGGGTGTTCCGCACGACTGGCACTTCACCCACCAGGCCGCACGCGCCGCCGGCGGCACCGGGCTGATCATCACCGAGGCCACCGCCGTCAGCCCCGAGGGCCGGATCTCGCCCTACGACCTCGGCCTGTGGAACGACACCCAGACCGAGGCCTTCCGCCGGATCACCGCCTTCCTCAAGGCGCAGGGCACCGTGCCCGCGATCCAGCTCGGCCACGCCGGGCGCAAGGCGTCCACCGAGCGGACCTGGGTCGACCGCGGCCGCGCGATCCACCCGGACGAGGCGCACGGCTGGACGCCGCTCGCCCCCAGCGCCGTCCCGTTCGACGACGCCCGGGTCACGCCGGAGGAGCTGACCGTCGAGCAGATCGGGGAGATCGTCGGCCAGTTCGCCGACGCCGCCCGGCGCGCGCTCGACGCCGGCTTCCAGGTCGTCGAGATCCACGGCGCGCACGGCTACCTCGTCCACGAGTTCCTCTCCCCGTTCAGCAACCGCCGCACCGACGCGTACGGCGGCTCCTTCGAGGGCCGGACCCGCTTCGCCCTGGAGGTCGTGGACGCCGTCCGCGCGGTGTGGCCCGAGGACCTGCCGGTCTTCTTCCGCATCTCCGCGACCGACTGGCTCACCGAGAACCCCGAGGACGGGCGCGAGGGCTGGACCTCGGCGGAGACCGTCCGGCTCGCCAAGGAGCTGCTCGTGCACGGCGTCGACCTGCTCGACGTCTCCACCGGCGGTCTCGTGCCCGACGCCAGGATCGAGGCCGCCCCCGGCTTCCAGGTCCCGTTCGCCGAGGCGGTCCGCCAGGAGACCGACCTGCCGGTGGCGACCGTCGGCCTGATCACCGAGCCGGCCCAGGCCCAGCAGATCCTCACCGACGGCCGCGCCGACGCCGTCCTGATCGGCCGCGAGCTGCTGCGCAACCCGTACTGGGCCCGCCACGCGGCCACCGCCCTCGGCGGCGAGGTCGCCACCCCGTCGCCGTACCACCGGGCGTAGGGGGGAACGGAACGCCCCGGCCACCGCCCCGTTGCAGAGGGGTGGTGGCCGGGGCGTTCCGGCACTCCCGCGCCGTCGGTCGTGTCGGCGGCGGCCGGTACCTTGTGTCCGCCCGTGCGACGCGACATGAAGGAGTGCTCACGATGACGCCCGAGACGGCTCCGGCGACCGACCCCGGTGGGTGGGACGCCGCGCTGGCCAGTGCCTTCGCGATCCTGCTCGACGGCAACCCGGCCATCGATCCGGCCGCCGATCCGACCGTCGGACCCGCCGCCGGGTACGGGGTCTACTACGCCTCGGACTCCCTCGACGAGTTCCTGTTCCCGAGCCCCTGGGCGACTTCTGACGCGCTGTCCGGCCCGGAACCGAGGCAGCTTCCGGATCCGGACGGCGAGTTCCCCTTCTCCCCCTGGACCTGGCGGTTCGACCTCGGCGGATCGCTGTTCCGCTTCGACGCCGACCTCCTGGCGGGAACGGGACCGTGGGGCGAGGACGGACACAAGGGCCCCCGGCCGTTCGGCGACGCCTTCGTCGCCGACCTGCGGATCGTCGCCACCGTCGACGAGTTCGGTGAGGCGCTGGTGCACGGCGCCGACCTGGGCCCGCTCCTGGCCCGCCACGACCTCGATCTGACCGACCGGAACGCCGAGAAGCTGAACACCTGGCTGACCGTGCTGCTGCGCGTCGCCACCGACGGTACGCTCACCGACGCCCTGCGGGCCGCCACGTTCACCGAGCGCGGCCCCGAACACCTGGTGTCGGTCGGCGACATGAGCCGCGCCCGCTCCGCCGCCGAGCCCTGGGAGGAGCGGCTGGGCACGCTCACGCACCCCGCGCTGCGCGACCACCTGCGGATGCTCTGCCTCTCCCAGAACGACGCGCGCAGCGAGGGCGGCTTCTACTCCGGCGCCGGCAACTGGCCGTGGAGCGACATCCTGGAAGCGGTCGGCTGCTCCCTGGTGGCGGGCTGGGGGTTCGGCGAGTCCCAGGCCGGAACCGCCGTCGTACGGCTGCCGGAGCAACCGCCGGCGCGCTGAGCGGGTGGGCGGCCGCGCCGACGACGCGGCCGCCCACCCGGTCAGTTTCCGGCCCCGGTACCGAACAGGTGCAGTTCGTAGGTGTCGCCGCCCCGGTCCTCGCTGTGCCACTTCCGCAGGAAGGCCGCGGTCGCGCCGCGCCGCAGCAGCGGACTGGTGACGGTGAGACCCGGTCCCGTCGCGAAGAGCTCGTCCACGCGGGGCACCATGCCGTCCAGCCAGGCCCGGACCTCCGCCGGGGTCCCAGCCGGACGGTCCGCACCCGCGCATTGCCGCAGGAACGCGATGCGGTCGACCGCCGTGGCCGTCACGGAGCAGGTCACCCTCTCCAACTCGCCGTCGAAGGACCACACGGCGGCGATCCACTCCACCACCCCGCCGTCCGCCTTCTCCCCCGACGCGTGCCAGACGGGCGGCCCCGGGAAGTCGACCTTCTCCCGTTCCTTCAGCGTGATGCCCCGGCCCGCGGCGAGACGCTTCAGGAAGGTCTCGCCGGTGTAGCCGGGCTCGATCACCCGGGCCCTGAGCAGCGGCAGCGCGGACTCCCCGGTCACCGCACGGTCCGGCCAGTCCGCCACCGTTCGGGTGTCCTCGACCACCGGCGGCGAGGGGGCCGGCGGCGGTTCGGCCGGACCCTCGACACCCACGGGGCCGCCCGCCCGCTCCACCCCTTCGCGCTTGAGCAGCGAGCACTCGGAGACGGAGACCAGGAGCGCCAGGGTGGCGAGCACGGTCGCCGTCCGGGTCACGGTGGCGCGGGTGGCGTTCATCGGGTCTTGAACTCCTCGAGGGCCTCGCGGACGGTACGGCCCATGAGTTCGCTGCCGGCGTGACCGGAGTCCTCGATGATGTGCAGGCGGGCTCCCGGCCAGGCCTTGGCCAGCTCCCAGGCGGTCTGCACCGGGCAGCCCATGTCGTGCCGGCCGTGCACCAGCACCGCCGGGATGCCCGCCAGCTTGGCGGCGTCGCGGATGAGCTGTCCCTCCTCCAGCCAGGCGCCGTGGCCGAAGACATGGGCGCAGATCCGCACGAAGGCGATCCGGGCGTCGGTCTCCTGGCGGCTGTACATGCCGGGCACGCCGTTGGGCTCGTGGGAGACGACGGCGTCCTCCCAGGCCAGCCACTGCGCGGCGGCGCGCTCGCGGACGGCCCGGTCCGGATGCTCCATCAGCCGGGCGTAGGCGGCGAGCAGGTCGCCGTCGCGCTCGTCCTCGGGGACGGCGTCGCGGAAGCGGTCCCAGGCCTCCGGGTGGAACTGTCCGGCGCCCCGGTAGAGCCAGTCGATCTCCGAGCGGCGGGCGGTGAACACGGCCGCGATCACCACCTCGGTCACCCGCTCGGGGTGCTGCGACGCGTAGGCGACGGAGAGCGCCGAACCCCAGGAGGCGCCGTTCACCAACCACCGTTCGATGCCCAGGTGTTCGCGAAGCCGCTCGATGTCGTCGATGAGGTGCTGCGTGGTGTTCAGCCGCATGTCCGCCGCCGGGTCGCTGGCGTGCGGGGTGCTGCGGCCGCAGTTGCGCTGGTCGAAGCGGATCACCCGGTAGGCGTCCGGGTCCCACGCCCTCGTCGGACGGTCCGGGGTGCCCGCCCCCGGACCGCCGTGGATGTGCACGGCGGGCTTGCCGTCCGGATTGCCGAGCTGTTCGTAGTAGAGGCGGTTGCCGTCTCCGGTGTCGAGGAACCCGCGGTCGTAGGGGCCGGTCGGAGGATAGAGATCAACCATGGCCTCCGATCGTACGCGGGTTCGTCAACGCACGGCCCGGGAACGGGAGATCTGCGGCGCCTCGGCCACCACCGGTTCCGCCTCCGGATCCCGACGGGGCGCCGGCACCTGCCGCTCACGGGTGGCGACGGTCAGACAGGCCGCGATCAGCACGATGTTCTTCAGGATGTACTGCCCCTCCAGCGTCGGCACCGGGGGGACGCCGTGGGCCCACACGTCGTTCGGCAGCAGGACGAGCGTGGCGAACACCCCGGTCATGTGGACGAAGAACACCGTGAGGGTCAGTCGGCGCAGCAGTCCGGTGACCAGACCGAGCCCGATGGCGACCTCCATCAGCGCCAGCAGGAAGCGCGAGACGCCGGGCGGGACTGCGTCGAAGGTCATCAGGCTCATGCAGCGGGTGGCCAGGTCCTCGGCGGGACTGGTGCCGGGGAAGAACTTCGGCAGCCCGAACCAGAGGTACAGCACCCCGACGCTGACGCGCAGAACGCCGGGGGCCACGCGCCGGTAGGCGTCGGCGAACACTTCGGCGCGACGTCTGGACGAGCGCACCACCCGTGCGGAAAACGACTCCATCCTGCCCCTCCTTCGGATCCGACAGAGTTCCCAGCACCGAACGGGGACGGGACATGTCACGTCCGATGGGATCCGGGTGAGGGGCGGCCCGGGGCACCGGCCGTGGCACGGCCTGTCAGGTACTGGCTCAGAAGGCCGCAGCTTAGCGCCCTGTTGCCGCGCGGCATAGGCTCTGCGGGGTGCTTGACCGCACGGGGAGGGGCACGGAGGCGCCTTCTACCATCTCCGTCATGACTCCACCACCCTCGGCGAGCGCCGAAGTGACGGTCCGTCCATGTTTCGGCCACGCGCCGCCCGCGCCCGGACTGCGGGCGCTCGTCGAACGGTACTGGTGGTCCGAGGGCGAGGCCGGCTCGCTGCCCCGGCTGCTGCCGGGGACCGGGGCCGAGCTGTGGGTGCACTGGGCGGGCGGGGTGGCGCTGCGCGCGCCCGACGCCGCCGGGGCGCCGACGCCGCTGCCGGGCGCGCACCTCGTCTGTCTGCGCCGCACCGCCTGGCGGTTGGACCGGCACGGCGGGGCGGGCGGCTTCATGGCGGTGCGGTTCCGCGCGGGCGCGCTGCGCCACCTGGTGCCGGTCGGCCTCGACGAGCTGGCCGACCGGGTGGTGGATGCCGAGGACCTCTGGGGCGCGACCGGCCGGCGGCTGGTCGACCGGGTCCGGACGGCCACCGGTGCGGCGGAGCGGATCGCGGCCCTGGACCGCTTCCTCACCGGGCTGCTCGCCGAGCACCACCGTCCGGACGCCTGGCTGGACGCCGCCGTCGGGCGTGTCTACCGCCGGCCGGCCGGGCTGCGGATCGACCGGCTCGCCGAGACGGCCGGGGTCGGCGAGCGCCGGCTGCAGCGGGCGTTCCCGGCGGCGGTGGGGGCCGGGCCGAAGGAGTTCCAGCGCCTCGCGCGGTTCCAGCGCCTCGCCCGGCACCTCCTGCGGGAGAACCGACGCGACTACCTGCCCGCGGCGTTGGCGGCCGGCTACTACGACCAGAGCCACTTCGTCCGCGAGTTCCGCCGGCTCACCGGCGAGCGGCCGGGCGACCTGCTCGGACGGGGCCTGTCGCATTTCTACTATCGGCCGCTCCCGGCCGGCGGCCAGGCTGGCCCCCTACCGACGAGGAAGGAACTCCCATGACGATGGTGCTGGCGATCCTGCGGGCGCGACCGGAGCAGGCGGACGCCCTGGACGCGGCCCTGCGCGAGGTCGCCGAGTCGACCCTGCGCGAGCCGGGCGCGCTGGCGTACACGGTCGCCCGCCAGGACGGCGAGCGCTTCCTGGTGGTGGAGCGGTACGCCGACCACGCGGCCCGCGAGGCCCACTTCGCCGCCCCCTACGTGACCGGCCTGCTCGCCCGATTCCCCGAACTGCTGGCCGAGGAACCGCTGGTGGAGTTCGCCGACGTGCTCACCGCCTTCGCGCGCTGACCGCGCCGGACCGCCCCCGCGAGCTGGCCGAAGTACGACCCCCGGGCGCCCCGCCCCCGGGACGGTGCGGGGACGGAGCGCTACATTGGGCGCCTGTGCCGGGCAGGGGGCGGGCACCGGGTTCGTTCCCGTGCCGCGGCCGTTGGGAGGACCCGTGTCTTCGCCCCGTGCAGCGGACCGGCCCCGGGGGCGCCGGGCCGCCCGGTTCGCCGTCGGAACCCTGGTCGCCGCCGCCACCGCCGTCGTCGCCCTGCCCGCCGTCCCGGCCCAGGCCGCCCCGGCGCCGGGCGCCGCGGCCAAGGTCGTCTACCTCACCTTCGACGACGGCCCGAGCCCCCGCTACACCCCGCAGGTGCTCTCGCTGCTGTCCCAGTACGGCGTGCGCGCCACCTTCTTCGAGATCGGCCAGAACGTCGCCGCCAACCCCGAGGTCACCCGGCAGGTCGGCGCGCAGGGGCACAGCGTGCAGAACCACAGCTGGTCCCACCCGGACCTGCGCAAGCTCTCCAAGTCCGCCTTCCAGTACGAGGTGTCGGCCACCGACGCGCGCATCCGGGCGCAGACCGGCACCACCCCGTCGTGCCTGCGCCCGCCCTACGGCGGCGTGAACGGCACCGTCCGCTCGGCCGCCGCGGGCCTGGGCAAGAGCGTCCAGCTGTGGAGCGTCGACCCCCAGGACTGGGCCCGCCCCGGCCGCGCCGCCATCGAGCGCCGCGTCCTCGACGCCGTCAAGCCCGGCTCCGTCGTCCTCCTCCACGACGGCGGCGGCGACCGCGGCCAGACCGTCGCCGCCCTGCCCGCCATCCTGGGCACCCTCAAGTCCCGCGGCTACACCTTCGCCCTCCTCCCCTGCCGCTGAGAACGGCGCCCCCGGCCCCCGGTCGGCGGACCCGGGGGGCCGATCGCTGCCCTAGGCTGCCGTCATGAAGGAACCTCCCGGATTCGGCGCGGCACTTCTCCGGCTGCTGCAGCGCCGCGAACTCGGCCTCCCGGAACTGGCGGATCACGCGGGGCTGACGGTGCCGGCCCTCCGGGCGGTGCTCGCCGGGGCACCCCCGGACGCGGGGCTGCTCCGGCCGCTCGCCGCCGCGTTGCGGCTGCATGCCGTCGACCTGCTGGTCCTCGCCGGGCTTCCGGTACCGGACGGCCTGATGCCGTTGGACCCCGCCGCCGCGCGGTGGGCCCCGGGGATCGTGCAGGACGGAGTGCACCTGTCGGCCCCGGGTCGGCGTGAACTCCTGCGGATCGTCCGTTCATTGCCCCAGGAGGAACGGCCCTCCGGGTCCGAGCCGGCGCAGCCCGGACCCGTCCCGGACGGTCCGGGCGGGAAACTCGTCCGCATGCTCCGCCACCGGAACCTGCGCCCGTCCGGCCTGGCGACGACTCTCGCGGTGGTCACACCGAGCTACCTGTCGGCCGCCGCCTACGGCGTGATCGGCAGCGACCGCCGGGAGCTGACATCCCGCCTGGTCATGGACTTCGCCACCCTGTTGGGGATCGACGCCCGCGACCTGTCGGCGCTGACAGGCGTCGCGCTCCCCGAGTCGCCCCCGCCGCCGGCGCCGGAGGCGGGGGACGCGGCCGCGCTGCTGTGGGAGGCGCGACGCCTGTCGGCCGCTCAGGCACAGTACGTGGCGGAGCTGGCCCGTGCGATGCGGCCGGAGCCGCGCAACCACTACGTCCTCAACCTCCCGGGGGCGTCCGCACGTTCCGACGACCGGCGCCCGGCGGGCCAGGATCGAACCGGTGGCACGACGTAGGACCCTATTGCGTCAGGCCGGTTTGACCTCACGGTGATCTGACGGCCCCGTCAAGCAAGGCCGAACGCCCTCGTCAGTACTCCTCGGCCTCCAGGATGTCGTCCTCGGTGATCTCGTGGGCGGTCATCAGGGCGGCGGCCTCCTCGCCGGCGCCGCGCAGCCGCAGGGCGCGGACCAGGAGCAGCGCCGGGTCCCAGGGGTGGTCCGCGGTGGCGAGGGCGGCGCGGGCGGCCTCCTCGGCGGCGGCCGGGGCGTTGAGGCGCAGGTGCTCCTCGCCCAGGTCGGTCAGGACGGCGCCGAGTTCATCGGTGAGGTCGTCGCTCTCGGCCGGGCCGGTGGCGCGGTGGTGTTCCAGGAGGGTGCGGGCGGTGGCGAGACGGTCGGCGGCCTCACGGTGGCGGCCGACCGCGCGGATCTGGTCGACGTAGCCGCGCAGGACGGCCACGACCTCCCTGGTGGGCACGGCGGCGGGGGTCGGGGGGTCCTCGGTGAGGATCGCGTCGAGGGTGCTGCGGGCCTCCGTCAGAATGTCCCGCAGGGTGCCGGTCTCCGCCTCCGTTTCGCTGTAGGGGTGGCGCCACATCGCCTGGACCAGCGCGCCGAGGCCCTCGGTCCGCCGGCCGGCGGCGGCGAAGCCCCGCGCCGCGGCGAGGTAGCGGGCGGCCGAGTCGGCGCCGTAGTCGAGCAGGTCGCCGAGGTCGGCCTCCAGTTCGGGCCGGGACGGCAGCGAGGCGGGCCGCACGGCGTCGTCCGTGTCGTCCAGGAGCTGGCGCAGCCGCTCGGCGGCGTCTGCGCGGTCGCCGGTCTCCTTGCCGATCCGGGCGAGCAGCCAGCGGCAGGCGGCGGCCTCCTCGGGCGTGGCGTGCCGGTCGAGTTCGCGCAGCGCCTCCTCGGCGGCCTCGGCCGCCTCGGCGAAGCGGTCGGCGCCCAGCAGGGTCTCGGCGAGTTCGACGCGGGTGCGGGCTGCGGCGGCCCGGTCGCCGGCCGCGACCAGGGTCGCGACCCGGTCGGTGAGGCGGTGGACGCGCTCACCGCTGCGCGAGCGCGGGTCCCCACCGGAGCCCACCGGCGGGGCGGGCTCACCGATCGGTCCGGCGGCCATCCACTCGCGTATCCGGGTGCTCTCGACGGTGTTGCCGTTGCGCTCGTCGAACCGGGCCGCCACGCCGAGGGCGCGCTCGCGCAGTTCGGCGGCCAGCACGGCGACCGGGGTGTCCGGGCGGCGGCGGCCGTCGACGGTGGGGAAGCGCAGCAGCAGCTCGCCGTCGCCGCCCGCCTCCACCGCCGACAGCACCGCGACGGCCGCCGCGGCGAAGTCCATCTCGGCCATCGGGGTCCGGGCCCGGTCCAGCCAGGACAGGTGGCGTTCGATCAGGTCGAGCCCACGCCCCGGGTCGCCGCTCCAGACGCAGAACAGCACGTTCGGGGCCAGTGTGTCGAGGTTGTGCGCGCTGTCCCGGATCCGCCGGTACGCGACGCGGTGCGCCTCGGCGGCCTGCTCGGCGCGGCCGGTCCGCAGGTAGGGCAGCAGCAGTTCGGAGTTGATCCACTGCGGCTGCTCGATGCAGCCCGAGCGGCGGGCCGGCTCGCCGATCCGGATCGCCTCCTCGTCCCGGCCGAGCGCCACCAGCGTGCGCACCTGGCTGCTCGGAACGCAGCCGGAGCAGTCCGAGAGGCCGTCGCGCCGGGTGAGCGCCATCCGCTCGTAGTGCTCCTGGGCGCCGGCGAGGTCGCCGACGGCCTCGGCCAGCAGTCCGCGGTGCTGATGGACGGCGTGCATGCTGTGGCCGCCGCGCCGGTAGCGCCGTTCCATGTCGTCGAGCAGGTCGGCCGTCCGCCGCAGCGGGATCTCGGGGAACTCCTGGACGGTGGAGACCATCCACTTGAACTGCCAGAGCAGGTCGTGTTCGTAACCGCTCTGGAAGCGCTCCGGCTCGCGGTCGTAGGCCGCCAGGCACCAGGAGAAGGTGAGGAGGGCCTTGGCGGGCGCCCAGCTGTGCTGGAACACGTTGGTGGCCTGCATCCGCACCTCGAAGGCGAACTCGGTGAGCCCGAGGGCGTCGGCGTGGCGGATCACCTCCTCCAGGGCGGCGAACTTCGGCGTCCCGTCGGGCATGCCGTGGGTGCTGCGGAGGAGTTCGCGCAGTTCCTGCTCGGTCCGGCTCACGCTGCGCCTCCGGCGACGGCCCGGCCGATCAGGCCGAGGAAGGACTGGTTGAGGGCCGCGGTGTCGGCCGGCCGCAGCGGATGGTGGCCGAGCAGCAGCGCCTGGACGTAGAGGCCCTCCAGGCACATCGCGCGCAGTTCCGGCTCGGTGAGCGCGAGGACCTGCCGGGCCAGCGGGTTGCGGTGGTTGAGGACCAGCCGGGGCCGGGGTTCGCTCCGGCTCTGGAAGCTGCCGAGGATCGCCGCCCAGGTCTCGTCCACCTGCTCGCGGGCGCCGCGCACGTCCAGCTGGAAGGCGGTGTCGTCGTCGAGCAGGTAGAGGGCGGGCAGGCCGGAGGGTTCGAAGGAGCGGACCAGCAGGTCGCAGCCGAGCCGTGAGAGGACCGGGTCGGCGGCGGCGAGGAAGGGCGCGAGGGCCCGCTCGTCGGCCGCTTCCAGCCGCGCCAGGTGGGTGGCGAGGTCGGCGGCGCGCAGCTGCTCGGTCTCCAGCGAGCGGTCCACGGTGGCGAACCGGTCGATCAGTTCGGCGTCGTAGACGTAACCGGCGTTGACGACGGCGAGTCCCTGGGCGGCGGCGACCGGCGCCAGCTGGCGGAACTCGTCCAGCAGCGGGGTGTAGCGCAGCAGTCCGTAGCGGGCGGTGAACTCGGCCAGGGTCAGCGGGCCGACGTTGGTCTCCATCGGCCAGAACTCGGTGACCAGTCCGAGCATCTCGTCGTCGTGCAGGGCGAGCGCCTTGACGCCCAGGTGGTGCACCCGCAGGAAGGAGCGCAGCCGGGCCGGCTCCTGGACGCTGAGGCGCACCAGCCAGCCGCGCAGCCGGTCGCCCAGGGCCTCCCGGGTCGCCTCCAGCAGCGAGTCCTCGTAGAGCGCCTCGCGGCTGGCGGTGGGCCGCAGTTCGGTGGTGTCCACGACGCAGCGCACGAAGAACGCCCATTCGGGCAGCAGCCGTTCGGCGCCCTCGGACAGCAGCATCTGCTTGAGGTAGACGCGGTGCGCCGCCGGGACGGCCGGGTTGGCCGGCATCGGCAGGACGAACGCGACGCCGCGCAGGCCGGCCTCGGCCGCGGCGATGTCGATGACGTCGAAGGGCGCGAAGCCGAACACCTCCTCGCAGTACGCCTCCAGGCGGGCGCGGCGCTCGGCGGCGTTCTCGTTCCCGGGGCGGTCCCAGGGGGCCGGTCCGCCGGTGACCGGCTCGCCGTCGACGGTGACCGGGTACGGGAGCCGGGCGCCGAAGTGGGCGACCAGTTCGGTGACGGCGCGGCGGGTCAGCAGGTGCTCGCTGCCGGGGCGCGGGCGCAGGGTGACGGTGGTGCCGGGCTCGGGGCGCTGCTGGTCGGCGGGGGCCGGGGCCAGCGTGTAGCCGCCGTCGGAGCGGCCGTGCCACCGGACGGTGGGGCCGTCCCCGCGGCGGGTGTCCACCTCGATGGCGTCGGAGACCATGAAGCAGGAGAGCAGTCCGATGCCGAACTGGCCCATGAACTCGTGCCGGGCGAAGCCGAGCTCGTCGCGCTTGGAGCTGCGGCCGATGGTCGCGAGCAGTTCGTGCACCTGGGCCTCGCTCAGCCCGATGCCGTTGTCGCTGATCGTCAGCGAACCGTCGCCGGTCGCCTCGCCGGAGGAGATGGCGATCCGGGCGGTGTGCGGGGCGGCGGCCGCGTCGTGCCCTCGCGCGGCGGTGACGGCGTCGACGGCGTTCTGCAGCAGTTCGCGGACGTACACCTGCGGGCTGGTGTAGAGGTGATGGCTCAGCAGATCGACTATTCCGCGCAGGTCGACGCGAAACGTTTGGCTCACGGATTCATCTCCCGGGTCGTGTTGGGAGCACCTTAGGGCCGGGCGCCGACACACGGGAGCGATTTTCGCGCGGGGGTTCGACCGGCGGAGTCGCGGTGCCGCGGCTCACGGCCCGGGTCCTGGCGCGCGGACGCCCCGGACCGCCGCACGGGCGGGCCGGGGCGTCACCCGGACCCAGGGGTCAGGGGCGGGCGGTGACGAGGGCCTCGATGTCGGGGACGACGGCCGCCGGGCTCGGCAGGGCGTCGTTCTCGGCGCGCAGCCGCTCGGCCCCCTCACGCAGGACCGGGTCGGCGACGAGGCGGGTGAGCAGCGCGGTGTCGACGTCCGCGGAGGAGGAGCTCAGCGCGGCCCCACTGGCGACCAGGATCTCGGCCACCGTGAAGTTGTCCGCGCCCTGGGGCAGCAGGAGTTGGGGCAGACCGGCCTGCATCCCGGTGAGGGTGCTGCCGGATCCGCCGTGGTGGACGACCGCGTCGCACACCCGCAGCAGTTCGGCGAGCGGCACCCACGGCAGCGGGTGGACGTTGGCCGGCAGGCCGCCCAGGTCGGCGAGGTCGGCGTCGCCGACGGCGAGCAGGAACTCGGCGTCGGCCCCGGCGGCGGCCTCGACCAGCGGCGCGATGGCGTCCAGTCCGTCTATCCCGGCGATCACCGTGCCGAGGGTGACGGCGACCCGCGGCCGCACGCCGCGGTGCAGCAGCGCGGCGGGGACGACACCACCGCCGTTGTACGGGACGTAGCGCATCCGCAGGCCGCCCGGGTCGCCGCCGAGCGAGGCCGGCACGATGTTCAGCGGGGTGGAGGCGGCGGGCCCGGCCACGCCGTGCTTGTCGTAGACGTCGGTGAAGCGGGCGGCCAGCCGGGAGGCCATGTCGAGGCCGGAGCTGAGGCCGAAGTTCTGCAGCGCCGCCGGGATGCCGAGCTTGGCCGCGACCAGCTGGGCGGAGGCCAGACACGAGTCGTGGACGATCAGCTGGGCGTCCCAGCCGGCGGCCACCGCCAGCAGGTCGTCCACGGTGGAGCGCGACGCGAGCGCGAAGGCGGCGGCGCCGACCTCCATGATCTCCTCCTGGGTGAGGTCCGGCTGGGCGTAGTGCGCCTGGCTGCCGGCGACCTCCTCGAAGGCCTCCCGTACGGTCCGCCCGTCGCCGATCTCGACGATCGGGAACCCGGCCTGCCGGAGTTCCTCCATCGGCCGCGGACTGGCGAACAGCACCTCGTGCCCGGCGGCCCGGACGGCCTGGGCGGTCGGCACCATCGGGAAGAGGTGGCTGGGTGCGGCCGGGCCGGTGAAGAGAATGCGCACAACGGTCTCCTGGTGGTTCTCGGGTCGGTCGTCCTCGGATCGCGCGGGGAGCGATCCGCTCGCCCCCTCAACTGACGCACGATCAGTTGCTCTTCCCGGTGGGATCGATAATCGGACGTTCCGGTGCGCGACTGTGGGAGGCCTGAGGGCTTGTGTTTCCCCGTGGCGGCGCGTGGCGCGCGGAACGCGCCGGGGACCCGCCCGTTCCGGCGGAGCACCGGAACGGGCGGGTGGGAGCGGCAGCGCGGGCTACCGGCCGCGGTGCCGGGCGCGGGCGCGCGACCTGGCCTGTTCCCGCCGTTCACGGGCCGCCTCGGCGGCGCGGCGCTTGGCGGCGGCGCGATTGAGGTATCCGGACTGCTCGTGGGCGCGGGCCAGCGCCTCCTCGGCGGCGCTGCTCAGCGGCCGGGCCGCAAGGTCCCGGGCCGCCCGCCGGGCGAGCCGCTTCGGGCTCACCGAACGGGCGGCCGGGCGGCGGTCGGCGGCCACCGCGGGGGCGGCGAGCGCGCTGTCCAGCAGCCGGCCGAAGCCGCGGCGGACGAACTCCAGCAGCTCCGCGTTGCCGGGTTCGGCCCCGAAGACATGGCGGGCCGCCCGGACCCCGTCGGGGCCCGAGACCTCCAGTACACCGACCCAGAACGGGTCGTCGAAGAACACGCTGAACGTGCTCGGCATGGTGCGTCCTCCCATGGTGGTGCCACGTTCCCGCGCGCGGCCGCGCGTCGGGAGGAACGCGCCGGACACCCTGGGAGGGAGGTTACTAACCGCCGGCCGGGGCCGGCGGCGCCCGGACTACCGACCGGGCCGTGTTTTCGCGCACTCCGGCACCGATGGTACGGGGCCGGAGCGGCCGGGCTCCGGGGTTTTCCGGGAGCCCGGCCGGCGCCGTCCCAGCGCCGGTCGACGGCGTGCGCCCGGCGTCCCGTCCTCTATCCTCTACGTCAGGTGTCGGGCAGGGGGCCCGGGTTGTTGTCCTTGGGGGTGTGTGTGGTCACCGGTCGAGTGGTGCGGTACGACAGTGTGCGCGGGTACGGGTTCATCGCTCCGGACCACGGCGGGGAGGACGTCTTCCTGCACGTCAACGACATGCTGATGCCCGAGTCCCTGGTGCACTCGGGCCTGGTGGTGGAGTTCGAGATGGAGGAGGGCGACCGGGGGCTGAAGGCCTCCTCGGTGCGCCTGCCCAAGGGGGCGCCGGCCCGTCCGGCCGGTCCGGCGGTGCCCGCGGCCCGGGTGGCGGCGGCCGAGGGCGACGACGCGGAGTGCGACGTCCTGACCTCGGCGGAGCTCCTGCTGGAGGTGACGGAGCTGCTGCTGGAGCACGTGCCGTCGCTCACCGGCGAGCAGGTCCTGAAGGTGCGCAACGCCGTGCTGCAGTGCGCGAAGGGCCACGGTTGGGCCGAGGGCTGAGCCCGGGCGTCCCCGCCAGTGCCGTGGGGGGGGCCCCCCCCCCCCGGGGGGGCCCCCCCCCCGGCGGGGGGGCCGGGGGGGCCGGTCGAACGGGGGGGCGCCCCGACCAAAAAGACAGCGGGGGGGGGGGGGTAAACC
>NZ_JBHVRK010000009.1:191369-320599 GCF_042885845.1 Kitasatospora sp. NPDC058032
GGGGGGGGGGGGGGCGGGGGGGGGGGGGGGGGGCCCCCGGGGCCCCCCCCGCCGGGGCGGGCCCCCCCCCCCCCCGGGGGGGCCCCCCCGACGCTCGTACGGGGTGACCGGAGGTCACGTTCCTACGGGGTGACCGACGATCAGAAGAGCACGTCGGTGCAGGAGTAGAACGCGTTCGCGGTGTCCGCGACGTCCCAGACCGCGACGACCACGTGGTGCCCGGTGCGGCCCGTGGGGAGGGTCGCGGTGTGCTTGGTGACGGCGTCGGGCTGGCGGCGGTTGTAGGGGACCGTCAGGAACGGCGTCAGGTCCAGGCTGGCCCGGGTGATCTTCTGGGTCGGGTCGTAGCCCTGCTTGGTCAGGAAGTAGCGGAAGTTGGTGGTCGAGTGCCGGGCCTCGATCTCCCAGGTGAAGGTCTGCTGGCCGCCGGCCGTCACCTTGGTGGTCGGCCAGTTCCCGTTGCGCGGGTTGTCCAGCGGCGCCCAGCGGGCGTCGGCGCCCGCGCAGATGGTGCCGTCGGCGGGGCCGCCGGACGGGAAGCCCTTCGGGCCCTCGACGCTCTGCGGCTCCCACTGGATGTCGCCGCAGTTCTGGACGACGCCCGCGCCGCACAGGGCCGAACGGCTCGGCGGGAGGTTGATGAACCCGTGGGAGTTGGCCGGGACGGCCATCGCGAGCGGGACGGCGACCGCGGCCAGGGCCGCGCCGACGATGTGGCGTTTGCGCATGATGCTCCTCCGTGGGGGGATGGAGAGTTGTGCCCGACGCAGATGGCGCGTGTGGGGGTGCGCCAACCGGGTGGATCTTGGCATGCCTGCGCCAGGTGAATGCCCATACCGTAGGGAGCGCGACGCCCACCGTCAATGGTCTGGACCAGTTTGACGCTCGGCCAACCGGCACTCACCGCCGCCGAGTTGCGCCCGTGGTCAGCGCGGTCGGCCGGGGTCGCCGGGGCGGGGTTCGAGCGCCGTCACGGTGACGGCCGTCCACGGGCGCAGCGGCCGGGCGCAGCGGACCGGCCCGGCCGCCGGTCAGTGCCGGATCGTCGGGGCCGCCTCGCCGTAGACCCGCAGCAACTGGTGGGCGTGCAGCCAGCGCAGCTCGGCGCCGCAGGCACGCAGCGCCATGCCGAGGGCGTGGCGCATCGCCCCGTTGACCGCCGACCGGGCGGTGGCGGCCCGGGCCGCCTCCGGCAGGTCGCTGCCGGCCAGGTCGGCGAGCCCGCGGGACGGGTTCCAGCCGAGGTCCGCCGCCCCGTCCCGGTCGCCCGTGCCGCCGGTCGGGGCGCAGCGGGCGAGGGTGACGCCGGTGGCGCCGAGGTGCGGGGCGAGCGGCAGGCCCGCGAGGGCCGCGCTGCGCCGGACGGTGCCGACGACGCCCGCCGGGAGCCCGAGTTCGACCGGGGTCGGCCCGGCGGGCCGGGCCACCAGGACGCCGGGCGGCACGCGCAGGGCGCCGTCGACCGCGGCCCGGCCGTCGACCCGCAGCTCCCGGCCGACCCGGTCCCGGCCGGTCTCCAGCCCGAAGGCCGGCAGGAACTCGGCGAGCGCGTTCTCCATGGCCGTCGCCACCAGGTCCCGGGCCGATCCGGCCGCCTGGCCCGGTTCCGCCATGGCGGCGGCGCCGGTCAGGCGCGGGGACGGCAGCCAGTCCAGGGCGGCCACGCCCTGGCACCGGTCACGGTCGTCGACGGGGCGCGCGGGGCGGATGCGCACGCCGGGCCCCTGGTCGCCGAAGGCGACCGGCAGGCCGGCGAGCAGCACCGCGTCGGTGAGGCGGTCGGCCAGGGCGGGATCGACCCGGCCGGCGGGCGGTCCGGCGTCGGCCGGGGAGGGCGGCTGCCGGTGCGACGGGGTAGTCAACGGTGCGGGCCCTTCGGAGCGGTCCCCCGGCGACGGGGGACGGGGAGAGGACGGGGGGACGCGGTCGCGCCGACCTGTCCGGCGCACCGTCGAACTCCCGTTCCCCGGCCCTCTCATCCCCAAACGCCGTACCCGGCGGGCAGGATGGGCCGCCACGCGGCGCGGACCGGGGCTCCGCACGGCCCGCCCACCGCCGTCAACAGGCACTATCAGCCACTCCCCGCGGCGGACGCCCACGTTCCGGCCGATCGTCCCGGTTCGGGTTGACCGCCAAATTGGTCTATGCCACTTTCTGATCGCGCGGCCCGCCACCTCCTCCCCCACCCCAGCCGAGGTGAACCCGGGCTCCCCTCCGCCGGTGCCGCGCGCCGACCCCCACACCAGGAGAGGATCCCCATGACCACACGCACCAGCCGCCGGCTCCCCCGCCTGCGCGCGACGCTCGCCACCGCCGTCGCCGCCGGGCTCGGCGCCGCGCTGCTCGGCGCCCTGCCGGCGGCGGCCGCCGGCGAGCCGCTCGCCGTGCAGTACCGCAACGGCGGCAGCGGCACCGCGCAGGCCTCGCCGTGGCTGAAGGTCGTCAACACCGGCTCCGCGCCGGTCGCCCTGGACCAGGTCAAGCTGCGCTACTACTTCCGCTCCGACTCCCCCTTCGCCGCGTACCGCTTCGCGTGCGACTGGGCCGTCCGGGGCTGCGCCAACGTCACCGGCACCATCGGCACCATCAGCGAGCCGGGCGCGGCGGCCGACCGCTACCTGGAGATCGGCTTCACCGCGGGCGCCGGCACGCTGGCCCCCGGGGCCGACAGCGGCGACCTGCAGCTGCGCGTCCACCGCACCGACTGGCAGGTCATGGACCAGGGCGACGACTACTCCTTCGGCGCCGCGCAGAGCGGGTACGCGAACTGGGCCAAGGTCACCGCCACCGTCGCCGGCGTCCAGGTCTGGGGCACCGCCCCCACCAAGCCGCCCGTCCCGGCGGGCCCGGTGCTCTTCGACGACTTCGACTACACCGGCCACGACGACCCGGCGCTCGCCGCCCACGGCTGGAACGCGCGCTCCGGCGGCGGCGGGCCCGGTGTGGCCGGTGCCACCTGGGCGCCCGAGAACGTCACCTTCGCCAAGGAGGCCGGCAACTCGGTGATGACCCTGCGGACGTCCACCGCCGGGACCGCCGAGTCCACCCGGCAGAGCGAGTTCCACAGCCAGGCCATGAAGTTCCGCTACGGCACCTACGCCGCCCGGGTCCGCTTCTCCGACGCCCCGGTGAGCGGCCCCGACGGCGACCACCTGGTGCAGAGCTTCTTCGCCATCAACGACCTCAAAGCCCCCAACGCCGACGACTACTCCGAGTACGACTTCGAGTACCTCCCCAACGGCGGCTGGGGCGAGCCCTCGAACATCTTCTTCGCCACCTCGTGGGAGACCTACGGTCCCCAGGGCAACGACAACCAGTACACCGTCTCCCGGACCTCCTTCGCCGGCTGGCACGACCTGGCCCTGACCATCGACGACAGCGGCATCGTGTACTACGTCGACGGGGTCGAGTTCGCCCGCCACGACACCCGCTACCTCCCCGAGCGGCCGATGGTGATCGCCTTCAACCAGTGGCTCACCGACCTCGCGGGCCAGACCGGCACCGCGGCGCGCACCTACGAGGAGCAGGTGGACTACGTGCTGCACGTCAAGGACCGGGTGCTGTCGCCCGCCCAGGTCGGTGCCGCCGTCGCCGCCTACCGCGCCGCCGGGACGACCTTCACCGACACCGTCCCCGCACCCTGATCCCGACCCGGTGCGCAGCCGGCCGGGCCGCCGGGTACGCACGGGGGCGCTCGGGGCGTGTGCGAAGCGCTCCGGGGGCGCACAGTGCTTCGTCCACGACCGCAGGACCGCGAGCAGTCCGGCGGACAGGTGGCGGCCGGGGTCTGCCGGGCCCCCGGCGGAACGGGTGACGGGTGGGGAAAACCGCAGGCCGGAGAGGTCCGGCCGGAGGAACTCACCGGCAAACCCGCGCACGGGAGCCCGGCGGCCTTCCCCCGCACCACCGGGCGCCCCCGCCCCACTCTTGGCCCCGGCCGCCGGGATCCGCACGATCTCCGGTGTCCGACGCTCACCGCCCCCACCGCGGCAATGGGTAGTGGCCCCCATTGATCCCCGCACCGTTCCGGAGGTCCGCTGGACACCGGCCCGTCGCCGCACTCCCCCACCCGTCACAGCGAGCAAGGCCAGGTGAACGGCATGCACGACCCCCACCAACCGGTGTACCGGCCGGTCCGGCGGTCCGCGATGTACCTGCGGTGCCGCCCGTACGACCCGCACGAGGCCGACTACGTGCGCTCCGCCATGGAGCAGCTGGCCCAGCGACTCGGGCTGCCGTACCCGGACGTCTACGCCGACCACGGTCTGAGCACCCGGGGCCCGCTGCCGGCGCTGGCGAGCCTGCTGACGGCCGCCGAACGCGGCTGGCTGGACGTGGTGCTGGTGCCGGGCCCGTTCGTGTTCTCGCTCGACGACCGGGCGGCGGCGGACACCGTCCGGCGCCTCGCCAGGGCGGGCTGCGAGGTCGTCGAGGCACCGGGCCGGGTGATCCGCCCGGCCGCTCCGCCGTGGGACGCCCTCGGTCAGCTCCGGGACGTCCCCGGCTCGCTCCAGGAGGTCCCCGGTCAGCTGCGCGACGCCCCCGGGCACCGGCACCTCGCCGGTGCCGGCGCGGCGGCGCCGCTCCCCGACGGCGGTCCGGTGGTGTACAGCGCCGTCTGAGCCGAGGCCCGCGGCCCCGCGGCCCGGACCCCGCCCGACACGGGCGGGCCGGGCGCGGGCATCATGGAGACATGCCCGTACAGCTTCCCTCCGCCCCCGGCCGGGCCCGGTGCCGATGAACCGGCCGCCGGTACCGGACGCGCCCGAGGGGCGCGCCTTCGTCGGACGGGTCCGGGAGCTCGCCCGGCTGACCGAGGCGCTGGCCCGCCCGCCGGCCGTGCTGCTCGTCGAGGGCGAGGCCGGCGCCGGCAAGTCACGCCTGGTCGCCGAGGCGCTGCGGGCGCTGACCGCGGCGGACCCCGGCGCGACGGCCCCTGACCGGACGGGCCCCGGCGCGAAGGAACGCGCCGTGCTCGTCGGCCGCTGCCACCCGCTGCGCGAGCCGGAGCCGTTCGGCCCCGTGGTGGACGCCCTGCGGGACGCCGCCGCGCTGCTGCCCCCGCCCGACGCGCTGCCGCCCAGCACCGGGGCGCTGCGCCGGGTGCTGCCGGACCTCGCCGACCGGCTGCCCGCCGCGCCGCCCGAGGGCGGCGAACTGCTGTCCGCCCGGCGGCTGCTGGCCCAGGGCGTGCGGGCGCTGCTGGCGGCGCTGGACGATCCGGTGCTGGTGGTCGAGGACGTGCAGTGGGCCGACGACGCGACCCTCGACCTGCTGCTGCGGCTGGCCCGCGACCTGCCGCCCCGGCTGGCCCTGGTGGTCACCTACCGCCCCGAGGACCTGCCGCCCGGCACGCCGCCGCCCACCGCCGCCCACGGCGGCGCACCCACCGGGCCCGGTGCGGGCGTCGACCGGGTGCGGCTGGGCCCGCTGGACCTGACGGAGGTCGCGGAGCTGGCCCGCGCCGCGCTCGGCCCGGCGGCCACCACCGAGGTCACCCGGGTGCTGCACGAGCGCGGCCAGGGCCTGCCGCTGGCCGTCGCGGAGGACCTGCGGGCCCTGACGGACCGCCCGCTGCCCCGGCGGGCGGCCGACCTGGCGGCCGTGCTGACGGACGCCGAGGTCCCGCGCGGGATGGTCGACGCCGCGGCCTGGCGCCTCGCCCGGCTCGGCGTGGACGGCGCGGCCGTCGTGGCCGCGGCGGCCGTGCTCGCGGTACCCGCCGACGAGGACCTGCTCACCGCCGTCGCCGGGCTGGACGCCGCCACCGGTGCGCGGGGCCTGGCCGAGGCACTGCACACGGCTGTCCTGGAGGAGACCTCGCCCGACCGGTACGCCTTCCGTCACCGGGCGGTCGGCCGGGTCGCCCTGCAGCGGATCCCCGGGCCGGGGCGCCGGGTGCTGCACCGGCGGGCGGTCGCCGCGCTGGAGACCCACGAGCCCCGGCCGCTCGCCCGGATCGCCGAGCACACCCTGGCCATGGGCGACCGCGCGGCCTGGCAGGACCTCGCCCAGGCCGCCGCCGACCAGGCCGTCGCGCTGGGCGACCCGGGCGGCGCCCGGCGGATGCTGCGCGGCCTGCTGGACGAGCCCGACCTCGACCCGCCCCGGCGCGGCCGGGCCGCCCTGGCGCTGGCCCGGCTCGCGGCCGACGACGTCGACCCGGCGGCCAGCGTGCAGGTGCTCAGTGGCATGGTCGCCGACCCCCGGCTGCCGGTCGCCGACCGCGGCGAGATCCGGCTCGCGCTCGGCTTCCTGACGGCCGTGCACAGCGGCAACCGGGCCGGCTTCGGCCGGATCCGCGAGTCGCTGGACGAGCTGGAGGAGCGCCCGGTCCGGGCCGCCCGGGCCATGGTCGCGATCTCCATGGACGAGCGCGACGGCGCGGGCCGCCATGCCTGGGAGTGGCTCGCCCGGGCGGACCGGCTGCTGGCGGACCACCCCGACGAGGACGTGGCCGCCGCGGTCCGGGCCACCTCGCTGACCTTCCAGGCCCGGGCCGGCGACCCGGCGGTCTGGGGCCGGCTGGACGACCTGCCGCGCGCCTCCGAGAGCCCCGAGGTGATGCGGCAGACCACCCGGGCGCTGTACAACACGGGCGAGATCGCCATCGAGCTCGGCTACGACACCCGGGCCGCGGACCTGCTGACGGAGAGCCGGCGGCTGGCCCGGCTGACGGCCATCCCGTACCTGGAGTGCTACAGCCGGCTGGCGCTGATCCGGCTGGACATGCTGGCCGGGCGCTGGGACGGGGTGGAGGAACGGTTCGCCGCGCTGGGCGCCGAGTTCGACGACCTGGCGATGGCCGGGGCCGAGCGTTCGCTGCTGTTCGGGCGGCTGGCGGCGGGGCGGGGGCGGCTGGCGCCCGCCCGGGAGGAGTTCGAGATCGCCGCCCGGTACGGGCAGCGGGAGTCGCAGGTGACGGTCGCGCTGCGGGCCGCCGCCGGGCTCGGGGGCCTGCAGCTGCTGGAGGGCGACACCGCCGGGGCCGCCGCGACGGTCGGCCCGGCGCTGGCCACCGCGCGGCAGGCCGGCGCGTGGGCGCGCACCGCCGAGCTGCTGCCGGTCGCGGTGGAGGCGCTGCTGGCGACGGGCGGGCGGGCCGAGGCCGAGGCTGTCACCGGGGAGGCGGCCGAGGCCATGGCCGACCGGGGCGCGCCCGCCGTGTCCGCGGCACTGGACCAGGCCCGCGGGCTGCTGCTGGCGGCGAACGGCGAGGCGTGCGCGGTGGACGCGTTCACCCGGGCCCGCGACCGCTGGCAGGACATCGGGCGGCCGTACGAGGCGGCGCGGGCGGACGAGCGGATCGCCACCGCGCTGGCCGCCGTCGACCGGGCCCGGGCGGCGGAGCGGATGGCGGCCGCCGAGCGGGTCTACCTCGGCCTGGGGGCGACCACCGACACGGCCCGGTGCCGCAAGCTGCGCCGGGACCTGGATCTCGGCGGGATCGGCTCGCCGGGGCGCCGGGGTTACGGCAAGCAGCTGTCGCCGCGCGAGCGGCAGGTGGCGGAGCTGCTCGCGCAGGGCACCGCCAACCAGGACATCGCCCAGGCCCTCTTCCTGTCACCGCGCACGGTGGAGCATCATGTGGCGAACGTGCTGCACAAGCTGGGCACCAGCCGGGCCGGGACGGCCCAGGCACTGGCCCGGGCCGACGCCGAGGACGCGGCGGACGGCGGTTCCGGCTGATCCGGACGGGTGCCCTCATCGTTCCCGGGGAGCGATAGGTAGTCACCCGCATTGATCCGGCCGGTCCGGACGGGTTCCCTGGTGGTCACCGGCGAGCGAGCGGGGCAGCCGCTCCCCGACCTGGAGGGATCCACCAGATGAGTGCACGTCACCACGCGCTGAGCGCGACCGCCGTCCCGGCGACGGACGGCCCGGACCCGGCCGGGTCCACCGTCCGGATCTCCCCGTCCCCCCGCAAGGCCGGGCACCATCCGCTGGCCCTGGTCCGGCTGGCCCGGCTGAGCCGCACCGGTCCCGCGCACTGGGTGCACTGACGGCGCACCGAACGCGCCGGTCCCCGGAACTGCCGCGTGCGGGCGGCGGCCGGGGACCGGCTGATCGTGGAAGGCCGAACGGCCCTGCCCGGGCGAGCGGGCAGGGCCGTTCGCCGTGCCGGTGCCGTCCGGGTCAGCAGCCGGACGGCACCGTGATGGTGGCGGTGGCGGGCGGCCAGCCCCACTCGGTGGTCTCCAGCGAGCCCGTGGCGCTCGACCCGCACGGCACGGTGACGGTGAGCCGGCCCACCGCGGTGCCGCTGTGGTCCACCAGGACGCTGGGCGTGATGGTGCCGAGCGTGGCACCGCCGACCAGCGAGGCGGTCAGCCGGTAGGGGACCGTCCGCGCCGTCCAGCCGAGGCTGCCGGGCGAGGTCTGGCCGTAGAAGGTGACCTGGTCGCCGCTGATGGTGACGCAGATGTCGTTGACCACCACGCCCCGGTAGCCGGTGACGCAGGTGCCCGGGCCGGCCGGGGAGGTGGTGTCGGCGGTGGTGCCCTGGGCTGCGGCACCGCCGGCCCCGGCGGCGATCAGGACGGCGCTGGTGGCGAGGGTGGCGAGGAGCCGGTTCATCGGGTGATTCCCGTTCATGGGTAGGGACGACGACAATGCGAAGCCATGTGACATTTCACGCTTCACACCTCACATGCTGGCATCGATTGAGGCGGAATTCCTAATTCCACCCTGGCTTTTGAAGCCCAATGACGGATTCAGCCTTCTTATGACCGAATCCCGCCGTCGGCTTGCCTTCATGACGCCCGGTTTCCATGCATGAACACTTCATTGCGACCGTTGCCCGGGCGGTGCGCCGCCGCGCAGGATGAACCGGCCCGGCCGCGCGGACGAACGCGCGGCGGACGGGCGGCCTACAGGAGGCGATCGTCGTCGTGTCCGTGCAGCAGTTCCATCTCGCCGTCCGCCCGCCCGGCGCCGGCGGGCCCATCATCCCCGCCCCGCTCGACCAACTCGATCAGCTCGACCGGTTCGACCGGCTGGCCCGGTTGGCCCGGGCCGCCGAACGGGGCAGGTTCGACTTCCTGCTCCTCGCCGAGACCGCGCCGCCCGCGCCACCCGGGCCGGAGGTCCTGACCGCCCTGAGCACCCTGGCCGCCGCCACCACGCGGCTCGGACTCGCCGCCGGCGTCGGCCCGGCCGCCCATCAGCCCTACGAACTGGCCCGGCGGCTGGCCTCGCTCGACCACCTCAGCGAGGGCCGCGCGGCCTGGAGCGTGACCACCGGCCCGGACGGCGCCGCCGCAGCGGGCGGCCTCCGCCACGGCAGCCCACCGCCGGAGGCCGACCGGGACGCCCACGCCGCCGAGTTCCTGCGCGCCGCCCGGACGCTGTGGGACAGCTGGGCGGAGGACGACGTCCCGGCCGACCCGGCCGACGGCGCCTTCGTACGGCCCGGCGCGGGCGCCTTCGCCCACCGGGGAGCGCACTTCGACCTCGCCGGCCGGTTCACCACACCGCGCGCACCACAGGGCCACCCGGTCGTCGTCCGGACCGTCACCGCCCCGCGGGACCTGGGCTCGGCCGCCGCCGACGCCGATGTGCTGCTCGTCCCGTACACCGGCCTCGCCGAGGCCCGGGAGCTGCGCCGGGACCTCGCCGACCGGCTCGCCGCGCACGGCCGGTCCCCGCAGGACCTGAGGGTGCTCACCACCCTCACCCACGCACTCGCCGACACCTCCGCCGCCGACGCCTCCGCCGCGGAGGTCGCGGACGTCGCCGGCACGCCGGAACAGGTCGCCGACACGCTCACCGCGTACGTCCGGGGCGGCGGCTCGGACGGCTTCCTGCTCACCCCGCACCCGGCCCCCGACGCGCTGGACGCGTTCGTCGACCGGGTGGTGCCGCTGCTCCAGGCGGAGGGCCTGCACCGCACCGAGTACACGGGCCCCACCCTCCGCGACCACCTCGGGCTCGCCCAGGCCCGCCGACCGAGCCGGGAGGCCACCGCATGACCAGCCCCTCCGCACCCCGATCCGGCGGCGGCCTGCCCCCGCTGCACCTCGCCGTCGCCCTGGACGGCGCCGGCTGGCACCCGGCCGCCTGGCGCTCCGAGGGCGCCCGCCCCGGCGAGCTGTTCACCGCCGGCTACTGGGCCGACCTGGTGACCGAGGCCGAGCGGGGCCTGCTCGACCTGGTCACCTTCGAGGACGCCCTCGCCGTCCAGTCCGTGGGCCTGCAAGGGCCCGACAACCGCACCGACCAGGTGCGCGGCCGGCTCGACGCCGTCCTGATCGCCGGCCGGGTCGCCCCGCTGACCTCCCGGATCGGCCTGGTGCCCACCACCAACGTCACCCACACCGAGCCGCTCCACCTGGCCGCCGCCCTCGCCACCCTCGACCACGCCGCCCCCGGCCGGGCCGGCTGGCGTCCGCAGGTCTCCGCCCGCTCCGACGACGCCGCCCACTTCGGCCGCCCCGCCCCGGCCACCCTGACGGCGGCCGACCTCGCCTCGCCCGACACCATCTCCGCCCGCCTCGCCCCGATCTTCGACGACGCCGCCGAGGTGCTGGCCACCGTCCGCCGGCTCTGGGCCGAGCGCGGCCACGCCCTCCCGGTCACCGTCCTCGCCCACGCCCGCATCCCGTACGAACTGGCGGCCAAGGGCGGCGACGTCGCCTACGTCACCCCGCACTCCCCCGACGACACGGCGGCCGTCCTCGCCGCGGTCGCGTCCGCCGCCACCACCGTCGCCCGGCCCGCCGACCGCCCCCTCAAGGTCCTCGCCGACCTGGTGGTCCTCCTCGACGACCGCCCGGGCGAGGCCGCCCGCCACAAGGACCGGCTGGACGAGCTCGACGGCGCCCCGCTCACCTCCGACGCCGAGGTCTTCGCCGGCACGCCCGCCGAACTCGCCGACCTCCTGCTCTCCTGGCGCACCGTCGAAGCCGGCGGCCTGCGCCTGGACGGCTTCCGCCTGCGCCCCGCCCGCCTCCCGCACGACCTCCTGGCGATCACCCGCAGACTCGTCCCCGAACTCCAACGCCGCGGCGCCTTCCGCACCGCCTACACCACCACCACCCTCGCCGACCACCTCGCCCTGCCCACCCCGGCTCCCACCCGCAGCTGACGCCGGTTCACGAAGCGCGGACCGAAAGGCCCGACCCCGGGGCGACGGAGGGCCCCGGGGTCGGGCCCGCGCGAGCAGCAGGACGCTGCAATCCGCGGACGAAGAACGGAGACCGGGCCATTGCTGGTCGGCGAGAGGGCGGGATAGCTTCGTTCCTGTACCACCCGTCCTACACCTGCCCTGGCGTCACTCTGCCCTCGGGCGGGTCCTGCACCCCGGATGATGCGGAGACCACATGGCTCGACGACGTTCCTTACTGCGGCTCGGCCCGGCCGTACCGATCGTGCTGTCGCTGACCGCCTCGCTCGGATTCCTCCCCACAGCGGCCTCGGCAACGCCGCAGGTTCGGCCCACCGCGCAGGCCGAGGACGCGCGGACCCTGTCGTACGTCGTCAACACCACGACCGACCGTCGCACGATCGCAGCGGTCCGACAGGCCATCACCGCGGCCGGCGGCACCATCGTCGTCGGCTACGACGGGATCGGCGTCATCGTCGCCCACTCGGCGGACCCCGACTTCGGCGAGCGGCTGCGCGCGGTACGCGGCGTGCAGTCGGCGGGTGCCACCCGGACCTCGCCGCTGAGCACGGTGGGGACGACCGGCGAGGGTCCGGTCCAGTACCTGACGGAAGCGGAGGCCGCGAAGCTCACGGAGGCGTCCGGCGGCGAAACCGAACCCCTCGAGGCCGAGCAGTGGGCCCTGCGGACGATCGGCGCGGACAAGGCCGCGCGGATCAACCCGGGCAGCAGGGACGTCACGGTCGCCGTGATAGACACCGGCGTCGACGACACCCACCCGGACCTCTCCCCGAACTTCTCCCCCTCGCAGTCCGCGAACTGCGCCAGCGGCAAGGCCGACACCACCTACGGCTCCTGGCGGCCGGCGGACCCGGCCTACTTCCACGGCACGCACGTGGCGGGCTCGATAGCCGCGGCCCGCAACGGCATCGGCATCGCGGGCGTGGCGCCCGGGGTCAAGGTCGCCGGCATCACGGTCGCCCAGCCCACCCCGCGCCAGCTGATATACGCCGAGAGCGTCGTCTGCGCCTTCGTGTTCGCCGCCGACCACGATGTGCAGATCACCAACAACAGCTACTACGTGGACCCGTGGCAGTACAACTGCCTGGACGACCCCGACCAGAAGGCCATCGTCGACGCGGTCAACCGCGCCCAGCTCTACGCCCAGCGCAAGGGCACCCTCACCATCGCCGGAGCCGGCAACTCCAACCACGACCTGGCCTCCGATGCCATCGCCGACGGTCGCAGCCCCAACGACTCCACCCCGGCCGACCGGACGATCGACCCGCACAGGTGCCTGGACCTGCCCGCGCAACTGCCCGGCGTCGTCACGGTCAGCGCGACCAGCGCCAAGAACACGAAGTCGTACTACTCCAACTACGGCCTCGGTGTGATCGACGTCGCGGCGCCCGGCGGCGACCGGTACCAGGCCTCGGACGCACCGTCCGGACACCCCGGCGTCCTGTCGACGCTGCCGGGCAACCAGTACGGCTACGAGCAGGGCACGTCCATGGCCACTCCCCACGCCTCAGGTGTGGCCGCACTGCTCAAGTCCGCCCACCCGCACGCGACACCGGAGCAGTTGCAGGCACTGCTCAAGACCCAGGCCGACAACCCCGGATGCCCGGCCGACCCGTACGACGGGAACGGCGACGGCGTCGTGGACGCCACCTGCGCGGGCGGCAGGCGCGTCAACGGCTTCTACGGCTTCGGCATCGTCAACGCGCTGCGCGCGGTCCGGTAACCGCACCGCACGCGCGGGTCCCGCTGCGGCGGTCGCCCCGGGACAACCCCGGTTCCGCCCCCTGGACGAAGCGCCCCCGGCCATCGCGGACGGGGGCGCTTCCGCATTTCACCGTCAACCTGACCGCCCAGGGCCTCACCTTCGCGGCCGGGACCGCCCGGCACGCACAGCCGGTTCCGGCGCCCCTCGTCGCTGCGGGAGACGCGCCGCATCCGGACGCCCGGCCTCGTCCGGTGGTCTCCGCGCGCGTTCAGCGCCAGGAGTGACGGATCCTCACTCGGCCGTACCCCACGGCCCCGGAGATCCGGATCGTCGGACCGCCCGGGCGGGGGCTCGACGGAGGCCGGTAGCGCAGGTCCTTCCACTCCGTCTGCAGAGCGTCGAGGTCGACGACCGCGTCGCGGGGCACCGTGATCCTGGCGTTGCCGGTGCCCAGTTGCAGCTCGATGTCGACCACCGGGTGCTCGATCACGGCCCGGGACAGGTCCAGGTGGACCCGTCCGAAGGCGGACGCCACCGTGAGGAACCGCGGCACCCGCCACGCGCCGCGCCGCGCGATCCGTCCGCCGGCGGCGGCGATCGTGGCGGTGGTCTCCGCCGGCGGCGCCGGGAGCGAGGACAGGACGGTCGCCAGGTCGCCGCGCGTCCTGGCGGTGAGCACGTCGTGGAGGCGTTCGTCCATCTCCTCGTGCGAGAGGTGCCCTTCGGCGTACGCCCCCTGCACCCGACGCACCGCGGTGTCGCGGTCGTCCTCGCCCAACGCCGCCGAGCGGTCCTCCGGTTGAGAAGTCACCGCCCCACCCTATCGGCGTACCCGCGACCGGCAGCGGCCGGGAGCGCTCCCGCCCGGCCTACGGCTCGTACGTCACCTCGAAGCCTGCCAGCTGACGACGCAGTGTCATCGCCGCTCCGGGGCAACGGCGTTCGAGCTCGGCCCAGCCGGTGAAACGGAGGTCACGGGGAAGCTCGACGAGCCCGGTGACGGCGTCCCGGAAGGCGTTCCAGTTCATGCCGTAGAACCACGGGAAGCCGAGGTCCCGCTTCAGCACCGCGTGCAGCCCGTACTCGTCGCGGACCCGGCTCACGTCGATGACCACGCGCCGGGCCGGGTCCGGCCCGGGCGGCTCCTCGGGTGCCCGGTAGGACGGGAGCCACCAGCACAGTCGGGACGGGTCGGCGGGCTCCGGATGCCGGGCGCCTCCGAGGTCGGGTGACCCATCGTCCGTGTCGTCGAACAGATCTGAACGCGGATCGATCGGGCGCCACCCGGTGTCGAGCGGTTCGTCCTCGCCGGGCGGCCGGACGAAACGTCTGGCCCGCTGGTCACGGGCCCCGTAGGCCCGGAAGTTCCGCTGGGCCTCGATGAGCGGGACGCGGTTCGCGCGGCCGGGGGTGAACGGGCGGCGCAGTCCCGGGAGGTCGTCCTCCCAGAGGCAGACCGGGCAGAGCACGCCCGAGCCGGGCCAGCCCTCGGCGGTGTCGAAGACGAGGTGGCCGCAGCACGGGCAGGGGCGCCTGGTGTCCATCGGTTCAGTGTTGTCCGTGATCACCGTGCCCGGCAAGCGGGTTGCCGCCGGGCACGGGCCGTCGGGGCGTCAGCCGATCTGGATGGCGGCGACCCTCGGCGGACGGTTCGGGAAGGTGATGTCGTGCCAGCGCTCGATCCGCACCGAGTCGCCGTTGACGTCGAAGTAGGTCAGGTCGTTGTTGCCGGTGGAGATCCGGTCGACCCACCACCCGCCGAAGTCGGTCCTCCCCCCGTTCGCGTAGCAGTCGACGCTGTCGCGGCCGTCCAGGTGCGACCAGATCTTCAGGAAGTCGTTGCGGCCCCCGTCGCACTGGACGTGGTCGATGGCGTAGGCGCTGCCGCCCGGCACGCCGAGGGTCAGCGCGGCGGCCGCCGCGAACGCCACGACCGTGGACCAGACGGTCCTCGTGCTCTTCG
Source organism: Kitasatospora sp. NPDC058032 (assembly GCF_042885845.1). Lineage (NCBI taxonomy): Bacteria > Bacillati > Actinomycetota > Actinomycetes > Kitasatosporales > Streptomycetaceae > Kitasatospora > Kitasatospora sp. NPDC058032. The sequence continues at coordinate 206,163 of NZ_JBHVRK010000009.1, forward strand.
AGATCACAGGTTTCTCCTTCTCCCGGGAAGGGCGGTGCACGGCCCGGCCACGGCGCGGCACTTGGGCCGGCGACCGGGAGCCCCAAGCTAGCGATCCCGTGTCCCCCGGACGGCCGCAACACTCCGGGTCCGAACGGCGCAGGCGCAGCTTCACCCGTTCGTGGAGCCCACCGTGGACGGAGGAGCCGGCGGGCGGTGATCGGTAGGGTGACGGGGTGACTGAACCCGGGCGGTGCGCGCTGCTGTTCCTGGACGTCGACGGGCCGCTCATCCCGTTCGGCGGGCCCGGCCCGTACCCCACCTACGGGAGGGCCGACGGGAATCCGCTGCTGGCGAGGATCGATCCCGCGCACGGGCCCCGGCTGGCCGCGTTGCCGTGCGAAGTCGTCTGGGCGACGACCTGGATGGACTCCGCGAACCTGTGCATCGCCCCGCTGCTCGGCCTGCCGCCGCTGACCGTGGTGGACTGGCCGGAGCCCTCCGCGGAGGAGGACGCGGCGGACGGCTACGACGGGCCGTACGAGCCGTACGGGCTGCACTGGAAGACCCGTCCGCTCGTCACCTGGGCCGGCGGACGGCCGTTCGCCTGGGTCGACGACGAGATCACCGCCGTCGACCGGGACTGGGTCGCCGCGCACCATCCGGGACCGGCGCTGCTGCACCGGGTCGATCCGCGGGTGGGGCTGACCGACGGCGACTACGCGGTGCTCGACTCCTGGCTGCGGCAGCCGTTCTGACCCACGGCGCTTCCGGCCCGGACCGGCCGTGCCCGGACGGAAGGACGGTTTCCGGTCAGGGACCCGCCGAGGCGGGACGGAGGTGCTGGGGCGGGTGGTGCCGGTGCGGGGGCGGGCGGGGCGACCGGGGCGGGAGGCACCCGGAGGGGCGGCCTCCGGACCCCGCGCGAAGGGCCGGACGGCGCGTGCCGCGGGCCTGTGCCGCCGCCCGGCGCGCCCCTACGATGTGAGCGCCGTCGGGCCTGACCCCCGACCCCGTCACTGCCGGCCGATGCCGGGTGGCGCCGGTCCCCTCCCTGAGGGACCGGTCGTCCCCGTCGGCCGCCGCGCGCCGGCTCACCCCGGGCACGAGCGGAACCGCAGTGCGGGCACCACCGCGCAGGCCGCCCGTGATCTCCTCACACCCAAGGAGTACACCCATGCACGCCGGCACCGCCGCACCACCGGTCAGACCCGTCCCCGCCGACCGCGCTCTGCGCGCCGTCCGCGCCCCGCTGCTCGTCCTCGCGATGCTGGCCGCCCTGCTGGGTGTCAGCCTCCCGGTGGCCGGCCCGGCGAACGCCGCCGTGCCCGACCGCTGGGGCTTCGCGTTCCTCGACAACCCGACCCCGCCGCCGGGCTACGTGCCCGACACCAGCCGCCAGTGGGGCAGCTGGCCCTCGCCGGCCGCCAACCCGGTGACGGTGGACCAGATCGGCGCCGGGTCCTACGTCGTGCACTTCCCGCTGATCGCCGGCCCCGGCGGCATCGCGCACGTGACGGCCGTCGGCCGCACCGGCAGCTGGTGCCAGGTCCGGGGCTGGTCCACCGCCGGCACCGGGCAGGACGTCTCGGTGGGCTGCTACCGGCCGGGCGGCGCTCCCGAGGACACCCGGTTCACCGTGCTCTACACCACCAGCAGCGGGGTGCCCGCCCCGGCCGTCGGCGGCTACGGCTACGTCTACTCGAACACCACCGGCGCGGTGATCACCCAGTACAACTCGACCGGCGGCACCAACGCGGTGGGCTACGGCGGCACCGGCGTCTGGAAGGTCTGGCTGCCCGGCCTCGGCCAGGCCACCCCCGTCGGGAACATCGAGGTCACCGCCGTCGACCCGGTCAACGGCGCGCGCTGCAAGGTCGCCGACTGGGCGCCCTCCGCGAGCGGCCAGACCGTCGTCGTCAACTGCTACAACGCCGCCGGCGCGCCGTACGACACCCGCTGGACGCTGAGCTACGCGGAGAAGCGGGCCGTGCACGGGGCGGCGCTGCCGCCCAAGTCCTACGGCTACCTGTGGTTCAACGGCGGCGTGCCGGGCGGGACCAACTTCAACTCCTCCGGCGGGGTCAACACGCTCGCCGGCTCCGTCCCCTACACCGTCAACCTGCCGAACGTCGCCGTGCCCTCGGACACCGCGCAGGTCACCGCCTTCGGCCCCGGCCCCGACTACTGCGGCCTGGCCACTCCCTGGGCCCGCAGCTCCGGCACGGTGAACCTCTACCCGCTGTGCTTCAACGGCTCGGGCACTCCGATCGCGTCCCGCTTCCTGACCGCGTACGCCTCGGCGTTCTGATCCGGCCGACCGCCACAGCACCGACCGCCCGTCGCCGGGCCCGGACGCCGCGAGCGTCCGGGCCCGGCCCCCTGTGCCGGGGGAACGGCGGGCGGGCGGGGAGCGGTTGGTCCGGATGCCACCGTGCGGGTGCGGCGGGGCGGTTCTGCGGTCACGTTGAGGAGATGGACATCGTCGTCGTACTGGAACCGGACACACCCACCAACATCCGGATCCTCGGGCCCGACCACACCCCCGCGGAGCCCGAGATCCCGGTGCGCCGCGCGCACACCGCCCCCACCGAGGCCTCCGGCGCCTGCGGCCCCCGCACCCTGTGCGGCCTGGACACCTCCGACATGACCCTCGCGCCGCACCGCTCCGGCGAGCTGGGCGGGCCACGGACCCGGGCCCACTGGCACACGTGCAGCACCTGCCGGAACGCCGGGGAGAACTTCACGCCCGACGCCCCCCAGGCGCCCAACGCCCCCAACGCCCCCGACGCGCCCGGGGACGGCACCGGCGACGCCCACGCCGGGGACGCCCGCGCGGGCGACGATCCTGCTCCGTGAACCGCCGTTTCCGGGGCCGCGGCGGGCACCTTAGGCTGACCGGATGACAACTGACCGCAAGACCCTGCTCGCCCCGGTGCTCCTGGCCGGACTCCTGCTCGGGACGTCCGCCTGCTCGTCGTCCGGTGCGGCGGACGCCCCGTCGGGTGGCGGGGCGCTCTCCTTCGGCAAGCTGAAGTCGGCGGTCCAGGTCCTCGGCCCCGACGCCTCCTGCCCGTTCGGCCTGGACCTGGCCGGGGCGCTGAAGGCGGTCGGGATCGAACGCGGTGTCACCCCGGCGGTCGGCACGGGCGGGCGACCGGTGCGGGCCGAGGTCGTCCCGGGCGAGGAGGCCCGGGCGGTTCCGTCCGGCGTGACGCCCAGCCCGGCGGTGGCGTCGCTGCCGGCGCGGCCCGAGAGCGTCCAGGTGTGGTGTTCCTACACCGCCGGGACGACTCCGCTGGAGATCGCCGTGCTCGCCGCCCCGGCCGAGGGGATCGCGCTCAACCTGGCCCTGCCCTACCTCCAGCAGGCCGGCGATCTGACGGGCGACCAGCTGGTCGCCGTCTCGGGCGGCCAGCCCGCCCCCGGTCAGACCGGCACCACCCCCGGCCGCGGATCGGTCGGGATCGCCCGGGTCGCGGTCGCGGACAAGGGCGACCTGACGCTGCTGGTCAGCCAGGGCACGAAGGCGGCCGTCCCGGACGCGGCGCTCACCGGCGAGCCGCTGCGCGCGCTGGCCGGCAAGCTCGCCGCGCAGCTGCACGTCTGAGCCGCGTCCGGACGGTCGACCCGATCGCCACCGGGCCGGCTGCCGGACCGGCTACCTGCCCGGTGGCGGTCAGGGCCCGGCGGTGTCCGAGCGCTGGGCGGGCACCGTCGGGACCCGGTCGTGCTGCAGGGCCCGCAGGTCGGCGAACATCCCCGGCTCGGCGGCCAGCCGCTCGAACGTCCCCTCCTGGATCACCCGGCCGTGGTCGAGCACCACGATGCGGTGCGCCACCCTGGTGTTCTCCAGGTTGTGGGTGACCAGCACCGTCGCGCAGTCCCTGGCGACCTCGGCGAGACCGGTGAAGATCCGGTGCTCGGCCCGCGGGTCCATCGCACTGGTCGGCTCGTCGAGGATCAGCAGGGTGCCGGCCCGGGCGCGGTGGAAGGCGGCCGCGGTGACCACCCGCTGCCACTGCCCCTCGCTGATCTCGGCGCCGCCCCAGAACTCCTTGGCCAGCAGGGTGTCCAGGCCGCCGGACAGCTCGGCGATCACCTCGTCCGCGCCGGTGGCGGCGGCCGCCTCCAGCACTGCGGCGTCGCCGGCCTCGCGCGGCTGACCCAGCGTGATGTTCTGCCGCGCGGTGAGCGGCCAGTGCGCGAAGTCCTGCTGCACGAGCGCCGTCTGGCGCCACAGCAGGTCCGGATCGAGGTCCCGGGTGTCGACGCCGTCCCAGGTCACCGTCCCGCCGTCGGGCAGGGTGAGGCCGCACAGCAGCTTCATCAGCGTGGACTTCGCCGCCCCGTTGACCCCGACCACGGCGACGATCTCGCCCCGGCGGACCCGGAAGTCCACGCCCTTGAGGGCGACCCGGTCCGATCCCGGGTAGCTGAAGGTGACGCCCCTGGCCTCGATCACCGCCGTCCCGGCCGGCGGGGCCAGCGCCCCGCGGTCCAGGCGCTGGGCCCGGGCCATCGCGATGAACTTCTGCCAGTCCCCGACGTACAGGCCGGTGCGGTGGACGGCGGCGCTGTAGTTGGCGGCGGCGTGCAGGTCCGCGGCCGCGGAGCGCAGCGCGATCACCGCGGTGCCGGCCGAGGCCAGGGTGACGCGGCCGTCCGCGAGCAGCCAGGCGAGGCCGCCCCAGACCAGGCAGGACCCCACCCCGGACGCCGCGGCGCCGTACAGGCCGAGCACCGCGGCGCGGCGGGCGGCCGTGTCGCTCGCCTCGGTGACCTTGGCGACGGCCCGCCGGTAGATCCGCAGCAGGAACGGCGCGATGGTGTTCGACCGGACCTCTGCGGCCAGCCGGCGGTCGCAGAGGAACCAGCGCAGCACATTGGCCGCACGGGTCGCGCCGAAGGTGGACATCATCGCCCGGTAGAAGGCGTTGGCGGCGGCCGTGCGCGCCAGGGCCTGCGGGATCACCGCGAGGACGAGCAGCGGGAGCAGCACGGGGTGGATCGTGGCGATCACGAACCCGGCCGCGACCAGGCCCGCGGTGTAGCCGATCACGTCGCGTGCCTGGGAGAGCAGGTCCCGGGTGGCGCCCGCGCCGCGGTCGCCGGCGTCCCAGGCGGCCTGGAAGCTGGGGTTGTCGTAGGCGACGAGTTCGGCGCGGGTCGCGGCGTCGATCAGTTCCAGCTCGGCGGCGCGGGCGATCTTCGGCCCGATCCGCTCGGCGGCCCACTCGCTGGTGATGCGCAGCAGGGCGGACGTCCCGGACATGGCGGCGAGGAACGCCACCGACGGGAGGGAGCGGGTCAGGCGCTCCGCGATGGAGCCCGCGCCGGCCACCAGTTGGGTGATCATGCCGGTGGTGGCCAGCAGGCCGAAGGCCTGGGCGACGGCGGAGGCCGCCGCGCAGCCGAGGAGGACGAACAGGGCGGGCCGGTCGGCCTGCCGGCCGAGGCGCAGCGCGAGCGCGAGGAGCCGGGGCAGTGCCCGGGCGGTGGCCCGCAGGGTGGTCTTGGTGCCGTCGATGATCTCCGCGTCGCTGCCCGGGGGCTGCCACTCCATCATCACGGAGTCGTCGACGCCGTCGGTGGTCGTCGTGGGGGCGGTGGGGGCGGGGGTGGGCGAGCTCACGCGGCGGCCTCCTCGCCCGGGCGGACCGGCCGGGGCGCTCGCCCTCGAACGGCTGTCCCACGAGGTGCGCCGGCGAGTGAACTCTGCCGTTTCACAAAGGACTTGGCTGTCCTCCAGGGGGCTCTCATGGCGGAGGATCCTGCCCCGGCCGCCCCGCCGCGTTCAACCCCGGCGGTTCCGGGCGAGCCTGGAGCGAACAACCCTTTTTCGATTCCGGGCAAGGGCCTAACCGGGCAGGTCCTCCAGTACGGCGCGGGCCGCGTTGTGGCCGGGGATGCCGCTGACCCCGCCGCCGCGGATCGCTCCCGCGCCGCAGAGCAGGACGTTCGGGTGGGCCGTCGCCACTCCCCAGCGGGCGGCGGCGCCCCGCGGTTCCTCCGTGGCGTACGGGAACGCGAGGTCGCGGTGGAAGATGTGGCCGCCGGGCAGGCCGATCTCCCGCTCCAGGTCGAGCGGGGTCTTCGCCTCCACGCAGGGCCGGCCGTCGGCGTCGGCGGCCAGACAGTCGGCGATCGGCTCCGCCAGTGCCTCGTCGAGGCCGGCCAGGCTCGCGGCCACGGCCCGTTCCTTGGCGGCCGGGTCGGCGAACAGCCGGGCGGGCTGGTGCAGGCCGAACAGGGTGAGGGTCTGCCGGCCCTGCCGGACGGCGTCCGGGCCCAGGATCGAGGGGTCGGTGAGGGAGTGGCAGTAGAGCTCCGACGGCGGCGCCGAGGGGATCCGGCCGGCCGCCGCCTCGGTGTACGCGGTCTCCAGCTGCCGGTAGCCCTCGGCGACGTGGAAGGTGCCGGCGAACGCCTCGCGGGGGTCGGCGGCGGGGTCGCGCAGGCGCGGCAGCCGGCGCAGCACCATGTTGACCTTCAGCTGCGCGCCTTCGGGCGCGGGCCCGGGGTCCTCGCCCAGCAGCCGGGCCAGGGTCGCCGGGGCGGCGTTGACCAGGATCCGGCGCCCGACCGCCGTCGCCTCGCCGTCGCGGTGGCGGTAGGTCACCTCGGCGTCGCCGGTGCCGTCGGTGGCGACGGCGGTGACCTCGCAGCCGATGCGCAGTTCGGCCCCGGCCGCCCGGGCGGCCGTCGTGAGGGCGTCGGTCACCGCGCCCATGCCGCCGACCGGGACGTCCCAGTCGCCGGTCCCGTTGCCGATCACGTGGTAGAGGAAGCAGCGGTTCTGCCGCAGTGACGGGTCGTGGGCGTGGGTGAAGGTGCCGATCAGCGCGTCGGTGAGGACCACGCCGCGCACCAGGTCGTCGGCGAAGGTCTCTTCGAGCGTCTCGCCGAGCGGCCGCTCGAACAGCGCCGTCCAGGCCGCGTCGTCACCGACCCGGCGGCGCAGTTCGGCCCGGGTGGGCAGCGGTTCGGTGAGGGTCGGGAAGACCCGTTCGGCGAGGCCGGCGGTCATCGCCTGGAAGCGCCGCCAGGCCTCCCACTCGCGGTCCGCCCCGGTCAGCGCCCGGAAGGACGCCCGGGTGCGGCCGGCGTCCGCCGCGTCCACCAGCAGGCCGGTGGGCTTCCCGTCGCGGACGGCGGGGGTGTACGAGGCGATCCGGCGCCGCCGCAGTTCCAGCCGCAGGCCGAGGTCCCGCACCACCGTGCGCGGCAGCAGGCTCACCAGGTAGGAGTAGCGCGACAGCCGGACGTCCACGCCGGTGAACGCCGGGGCCGACACCGCCGCGCCGCCGACCCGCGGGAGCCGTTCGAGGAGCAGCACCCGGCGCCCGGCGCGGGCCAGGTAGGCCGCCGCCACCAGCCCGTTGTGGCCGCCGCCGACGATCACGACGTCGTGCCGGGAGGACGAGTTCGCCATGTCCGGCACGGTACGCGACCGGGGCGGCCCGGGGAACACGGCGGGCGGCGGCGGGTCAGGCCGGGCCGTGCGGGTCCCGGGAGAGGCGGACGTCGACGCTGTGCTCGGAGCGGACCAGCCGCAGCATGGGGCAGCGGGCGTCCGCGGTGGCCAGCAGGTCCGCCAGGGCCTGCGGCGAGGCCCGGCCCCGCAGCTCGACCTCGGCCGTCAGGTCGTACGGCACGGCGGGTGCCTCGGTCGGCACGCCGAAGAACCGGGCGTCGTTGTTGCGAGCGTTCACCCGGACCTCCACCCGGTCCAGCGGGAGGTCCTCCAGGGCCGCGACGCACAGGATGGTGTGGGTCAGGCAGGTGCTGACCACCGCGCAGAACAGGTCCGGCGAGGTCGGGCCGAGGCCGAAGCCGCCGATGTCGGGCCCGCCGTCACCGATGAAGGACCAGTCCCCCACCCTGACCTTGCGGACCCCGGTCGCGTCGTCGGCCACGCAGACCGCGCCGACCTCCTCGTCCCAGTCGGAGCTCTTCGGTCGCCGCCGGGCGGCGTCGCGCATGGCCGCGCCCTTGTCGCGCAGGTGCTCGGCCAGGCCCGGCCCGGGGACCGCGGGTATGTGCGTCATGGACCGTAGCGTACGGGCCGCAGTCCCCTCCCGGGGCCTTGACGGCCGCATTCACCGGGGTGGTCGCCATGACGGGTCGGCAGCTGACGACGGGACGGGCCGGGCAGGGGGAGGCTCCTGGGGGCCTCCCCCGCCCGGCCGTCGGGGCGTTCCTAGCGGGTGCCCGGCTCCTCGGAGTCGGTGTCGTAGGACGAGGTGCCCTCGTCCAGCAGCGGCTCCTGGGTCTTGAGGTGCGCGGGGGCCAGCGCCCGCAGCACGTGGTAGCCGGTGATGACGACCAGGGTGCCGAGCGCGATGCCGCTGAGGCTGAAGGTGTCGCTGAACTTCAGGGTGACGTTGCCGATGCCGATGATGATGCCTGCGGCGGCCGGCACCAGGTTCAGCGGGTTGCGCAGGTCCACCTTGGACTTGATCCAGATCTGCGCGCCGAGCAGGCCGATCATGCCGTACAGGATGACGGTGATGCCGCCGAGCACCCCGCCGGGGATCGCGGCCACCACGGCGCCGAACTTGGGGCAGATGCCGAACAGCAGAGCGAAGCAGGCGGCGGCCCAGTAGGCGGCGGTGGAGTAGACGCGGGTGGCGGCCATGACGCCGATGTTCTCGGAGTAGGTGGTGTTCGGCGGGCCGCCGAGGGCGGTGGACAGCATGGAGCCGACGCCGTCCGCGGAGATCGCGGTGCCGAGCTTGTCGTCCAGGTTGTCGCCGGTCATCTCCCCCACGGCCTTGACGTGGCCGGCGTTCTCCGCGACCAGCGCGATCACCACGGGCAGGGCCACCAGGATCGCGGACCACTGGAAGGAGGGGCCGTGGAAGGTGGGCAGGCCGATCCAGTCCGCCTTGCCGACGCCCGACAGGTCCAGCCGCCAGTGGTCGGTGAGCTGTCCGCTCCCGTCCACCGAGTGGATCTTCCCGAAGACCTGGTCGAACAGCCAGGAGATGCCGTACCCGAAGAGCAGGCCGAGGAAGATCGCCACCCGCGACCAGAAGCCGCGCAGGGCCACCACGGCCAGTCCGGTGAACAGCATCACCAGCAGCGCCGTCCACTGGTCCTGCGGCCAGTAGGTCGAGGCGGTGACGGGCGCGAGGTTGAAGCCGATCAGCATGACGACGGCGCCGGTGACGATCGGCGGCATCGCGGCGTGGATGATCCGCGCGCCGAAGCGCTGGACCGCCACGCCCACCAGGAACAGCGCCGCACCCACCACGAACACGGCGCCGGTGACGGTCGCGCTGGTGCCGCCCTGGGCCCGGATCACCGCGGCGACGCCGACGAAGGAGAGCGAGCAGCCGAGGTAGCTGGGCACCCGGCCGCGGGTGGCCAGCAGGAAGATGACGGTCGAGACACCGGACATCATGATCGCCAGGTTGGGGTCGAGCCCCATCAGCACGGGCGCCACGAAGCTCGCGCCGAACATGGCCACCACGTGCTGGGCGCCGAGCCCTGCCGTCCGGGGCCAGGAGAGCCGTTCGTCGGGGCGGACGACCGCTCCCGGTGCGGGCGTACGCCCGTCACCGTGCAGCTTCCAGCGCACGCCGAGATCCATGTGGGGGTTCGCTTTCTCTGTACTTCCGGGGGTCCTTCCGCACCATTCTCCTGGTCACCCGGCCTTTCGCCCGCCACCGCCCCCCTGCTGGACCGTGCGCTCGGCACGGTGGGGGCCGGCCGGTCAGCGGCCCGGCAGGGGGAAGGAGGCGCGGGTGCGCCACACCGTGCCGTCGTGGACGACGAGTTCGACCGAGGACACCCGGGCGGTCACCGGGAGCAGCGCGGCGACCTCGGCCTCGGCCCGGGCCAGGACGTGCTCGTCCTCGTGGTGGGCGACGGTCAGGTGCGGGACGACGTCGGCGAAGCGGCCGCCGAAGGGCGGGGCCTCCGGCCAGCGGGCGGCGATCGCCTCGGTGAGGCGGCGCAGTCGGCCGTCGGGTTCGGGGGCGAGGTACAGGATCCCGGGGAAGCGGCCGCACGAGGCGAAGCGCACCTCGAAGGCGGGGTGGCCGTCGAGCACGGCGGCGACGGCGGCGCAGACGGGGCCGTCGACCCGGGCCTCCGGCAGGAACGGGAACAGCACCGTGACGTGGGCCGGGACGCCGGCCCGCGCGGACGGGTCGAAGCGCTCGCGCCAGGAGCGGACGGCGGCCTCGGCCTCCGGGATCCTGACGATCAGTCCGGTGCCGCCGGGCCTGGACGGGTCGGTGTCGGCGGCGTCGGTCATGGGCGGGCTCCTGGTGGGGTGGCGGGCCGGCGGGCGTGGAGGAGGGCGGCGTCGAGCGGGAGGGGGCTGTGGGCGAGCAGGTCCAGGCCGGCGGCGGCGAGGAGGGCGCCGTAGTGGTCGGCGGTGCGCTCACGGCCGCCGACGTTGCAGAGCATGTGGAGGTCCCAGGCGGTGGCGAGCGACGGGGAGCCGTCGGCGGGCAGGAGGCGTTCGAGGACGAGCAGGTCGGCGTGGGCGGGCATCGCGCGGGCACAGTGGCGCAGGATCGCGCGGCAGCGTCGGTCGTCCCAGTCGTGCAGCACCCGGGAGAGGAGGTAGACGTCGCCGCCCTCGGGGACGTCGGCGAAGTCGCCGGCGCGGTACTCGCAGCGGTCGGCGCAGCCGGCCTCGGCCATGGTGCGGCGGGCGGCCTCGACGGCGTGCGGGCGTTCCAGCAGGATGCCGCGCAGTCGCGGGTGGGCGGCGAGGACACGGGCGAGGAGTTCGCCGTTGCCGCCGGCGACGTCGACGACGGTGGCGCCGGCCGGCAACCGGGCGGCGGCGGTGAGGGCCGGGTGGGCGGGGACGGGGTCGAACATCCGGGCGCTCGCCGCCATGGAGCGGTCGAAGAGCTCGGCGAGTTCGGGATCGCGGGCGAAGTGGTCGAAGTGGTTCTCGCCGTAGAGGTGGTCGAAGGCGGGCTCGCCGGTGCGCACGGCGTGGTCGAGGGCGCCGAAGGAGCGGTAGAAGGGTCCGCCGTACATCAGGGCCAGCGGGCGCATCGAGCCCGGGGCGTCCTCGCGCAGCAGTGCGCCGACGGCGGTGAGGCGGTGGCCGTCGTCCTCGGGGGTGACGACGCCGAGCATGGCGAGGTAGCGCAGCAGGGTGGCCAGGGCGCGGGGGTGGGTGCCGGTGCGGTGGGCGAGGGTCGCCGGGTCGACGGGGGCGGCCGGGTGCGGGGCCTCGTCCGGGCGAAGGGCCTCGTCCGGTTCCAGGGCCTCGGGCAGGCGCAGGCGGGCGGCGACGGCGAGCGCCTGGGTGGTCCACGCGCCGGTCAGCAGGCGCAGCAGGGTCTCGGCGGGCGGCCTGGGGGCCGGGGCGGCCAGGTGGGCGGCGAGGGCGGCGCGGTGGTCGCCCGGCGCGTACAGCTCCAGGCGGCGGTAGCCGGCCCGGGAGTCGGCGGGGGCGGTGAAGTAGAGGACGGTGCCGTCCTCGTGGGGGTTGTGGCCGCCGCCGTCGGGGGTGGCGCCGTGGTCGGCGAGCAGGGCGCAGAGGCCGCGCAGCAGCACCGGCTCCGGGTCCGGCAGCTCGAAGGCGAGGTGGGCCTCGTGCTGGTGGGTCCGTTCGTGGTCGGCGAGTGGCCGGAGTCCGGAGCCGGGCGGCACCGGCAGCGCGAACACCTCGACGGTGCGGGGCGTCGGGCCGGTGCCGGGCACGGGGACGCGCCGGATGGTGACGTCGAGCGCGGCTGCCGGGTGGTGGTGGCGGTCGGCCAGCCGCTCGCGGACGACGGTGCTGGGGCCCGGCAGGACGTCGGCGGGCAGGCCGCAGGCGGCCAGGTCCGCGCGCAGCGCCGCCGGGTCGGGCGGGAAGACCAGCAGGGCGGCGTGCACGAAGCGCAGGTGGCGGGTGAGGGAGCGCAGTGCGGTGGTGTCGAGGCCGGGCAGCAGCAGCGGCAGGAGGGTGGCGGTGTCATGGCGGCGGACGAAGTCGGCGGTCGCGTGCAGGCGGGAGGTGTCGTCCTCGGTGGTCATGGCGGTACGTCCTCGGTGCGTGGATCAGTGGTGTCCGCGGATCGGCGGTGTCCGTGGATCAGCGGTGTCGGAGACGGTCAGAGGCCGACGTAGTTCTCGGCGAACCAGTCCTGCTGGGCGCGCGAGGTGCGCAGGGCCGACAGGCGGGCGCGGCGCAGTCCCTCGTCGAAGGAGGACGGGCCGCCGTGCGGGGTGGGCACGGCGTGCAGCAGCCGGACCATCCAGTGCGAGAACTCCTGGGCGCGCCAGATGTACTCCAGGCAGCGGGCCGAGTAGCCGGCCAGCGCGCGGCCGTCGCCGTGGCCGAGTTCGTCGACCAGGGCGGCGGCCAGCAGTTCCGCCTCCAGGACGGCGAGGTTGGCGCCCTTGGCGGCCGAGGGGGTGATCAGGCTCGCGGCGTCGCCCGCGAGCAGCAGCGCGCCGTGGCGCAGCGGTTCGACGACGTCGCACTCCAGGTCGACGACGCTGCGCTGGACGATGCTCCCCCGGTGCAGCGGGCCGTGCTTGGCCGAGCGCATCCGTTCGTCGAGTTCGTGCCAGATCCGGTCCTCGGACCAGGCGTCGGGCGGGGTGCCGCGCTCGCACTGCAGGTAGTAGCGGGTGATCTGCGCGGTGCGGGCCATGTGGCCGGCGAAGCCGCGCTCGTGCACGGCGTAGCCGACGGCGTCCAGGCTGGGGGGTGCCTCGGCGAGCAGGCCGAGCCAGGACAGGCCGTGGTCGTGGTGGTGGACGACGGCGCCGGGCGGCAGTGAGCGGCGGGCGGCGCCGTGCCGGCCGTCGCAGCCGGCGACGTAGCGGGCCCGCCAGCGCACGGGGCGCCCGTCCGGGCCGCTCGCCTCGACGACCGGGCGTTCGCCGTCGGTGTCCAGCACCCGGTGGGCCTCGGTGCCGAAGTGCAGCCGGCCGCCGGCGTCCTGGTAGGAGGCGAGGAGGTCGGCGACGAGGTGCTGTTGCGGGTAGACGGTGTGGCGCTCACCGCGGCCCAGGTGGGCGTAGTCGAGCCGGAAGCGGCCGTCGGCGGTACGGAACTCGCAGCCGGCGTGGGCTTGGCCACGGCGGTGCAGGCCGTCGGCGAGGCCGTGGCGGTCCAGGACGCGGACGGTGTGCGCGGCGAGGAAGCCGGCCCGGGCGCGGGCGTGCAGGTGGGCGCGGTCGGAGCGTTCCAGGACGACGCAGTCGAGGCCGGCCCGGTGCAGCAGGTTGCCGAGGACGAGGCCGGCCGGGCCTGCGCCGAGGATCACCACGTCAGCCGATTCCTCGTCCATGTGCACTCCCCCGTTGATGTTCTGACGATCAGTCACACAACCTCAATGGTAACGACCGGCGGATACGGAAATCGGCACAAATCACTCTCAGGAGTGAGAGGAGGCCCGTCGGCCTGACGGCACCGGCCGGTGCCGGGCCCCGCAGGGTCCGGCACCGGCCGGCGTGCGCGGGATCGTCAGAGGTTGTAGACGATGCAGCCCGCGGCCATGGCCGCCGCCTTCTGCTGCCAGGTGTAGCCGTAGTTGCGGGACGCCCAGGCTCCCCGCCCGCAGAGGATCACGAAGGGCCTGACCCACGTCCAGGCCCGGCGCACCCAGCCCCACCCCCACTGGCCGTCGAGGTCGAAGTGGGTGTTCGGGTCCTGGAGCACGTAGTCGTAGGCGGTGGCGTTGCCGCCCGGGACCGGGTCGGTGGTCAGGAACCGGCCGAGCGTCGGGTCGTACAGCCGCACGCCCATGAGCACGGCCCCGGTGGGCGTCTCGGCCGAGCGCTGCTGGGAGCCGAGCCAGCCGTACCGCAGCGGGGCGGTGCCGGGCGCGCGGTTGCCGTACTCGTCGTAGGTCACCGCGACCGGCGCCCGGCCCGGGTCGAGCGGCAGGACGGCCACGATGTCGCCGTGCAGGTTGGCGAGTTGGAGCTGCACCCCGCCGGTCTTCGCGGTGGTGGCGCCCAGACCGCCGGCGGGCGTGGCGACCTGGCGGGTGAGCTCGCCGGTGGCGGTGTCCTCGACGGTCCAGCTGGGGCTGTCGCAGGCGCACCCGTAGTGGTTGATCCGGCTGCGCGAGGGGGTCCAGCCGGTGCCGGGGTTGGTCTCGGCGGTCCAGGCCCGCAGGCGCAGCGCCGGGTCCAGCGTCCAGGTCTGCCGGTCGGTGGCGGTGCCCTGCTGGCGGACGAGGTCGTTGGCGTAGTAGGAGGTGGTGGCGCCGGGCTGGGCCGTGGTCCGGCCGAACGCGTCGTAGCCGTAGCCGGGGTCGGTCAGCCGGTCGGCGGTGTCGTAGCCGTGCTGCTCCGGGGTGCCGCCGGACGCGGCGCAGTCGGCGCCGGGCGCGGCGTTGACGGAGCTGCGGGCGGTGCGGTTGGTGTTGCGGTCGAAGGTGTAGGTCCGGGTGGTGCAGACGCCGTCGGCGGCCGAGGTGGTGCGGGTGAGGCGCCCGACGGTGTCGTAGCCGAAGACCTGCTGGGAGGCCGAGGCGAAGGTGGCGGTGTGGGTGGCCCACTGGCCGTGCACGGTGGTGCTGATCCCGTCGCCGAGGACGGTCGTGCCGTCGCTGTCGCGGGTGTAGGTGCGGCTGACGGGGGTGCCGGTCGGGCTGGTGGTCTGGCGCATGGTGTAGCCGCCGGGGAGTCCGGTGCTGACCACGGTGCCGTCCGCGTCGTAGCGGGCGGTGAAGATGCCGGCCACCGAGTCGCCGACCGCGGTGGCCAGGCCGCGCGGTTCGACGGCGGTGTCGTAGGTGTAGCTGAGGGTGGAGGGCGCGGAGTCGGACACGAGGACCGGCCGGTCGAGCCGGTCGTAGCGGGTCGTGGTGGTGGCCCCGTCGGCGTCGGTGTAGGCGATGGGGCGCCCGAGGCGGTCGTAGGCGGTGGTGATGGCGCCGGTGCCGGCGGCGGCCGTGCTGACCGGGCGGCCGGTGGCGGCGTCGTAGCCGGTGGTCACGACCGGGACCGGCTGGCCCGGGCCGGTGACGGTGGAGCTGGTGCGGCGGCCGGCGGCGTCGTAGCCGGTGGCCGTGGTCCGCTGGACGCCGTTGGCGGTCTCGACGGTGCTCGTGGTCTGGCCCCAGCGGTCGTACTCGACGGTGCGGCGGGGCAGTTGGGCGGGGTTGGCGCCGCCTCCGGTGATGTCGGCGGCGGGTCCGACGGAGCAGACCTGGTCCGCCCACTCGGGCCGGGCGGCGCAGGGGCCGCTGCCGTCGGCGGTGTAGTAGGAGGTGGTCGTGGTGCCCGCGTCGGTGCCGGTGGAGGCGGGCAGGCCGGTGCTGGTCACCCGGCCCTGGGCGTCGTAGCCGGTGGTGGTGGTGAGCCGGGCCCCGTCGGGGTCCTGGACGCTCGTGGTGGGCCGGCCCTTGGCCCAGTCGTAGCCGGTGGCCGTGGTGCGGGCATCGGCGAGCAGGGCGGTGTCGATGCGGGGCTGTCCGCCGACGGTCTCCTTGGTGACCTGGTCGCGGACGGTGGCACTGCCGTCGGTGGGCCGGCCGCCGTCGTACTCCTTCACCGTCCGCTGCCGCAGCGGCAGTTGGGTTCCGGCTTCGGCGACGACGGCCGTCCCGGCGGTCAGTTTCCGTTCCAGCGTGGCGTAGTGGAGGGGGCCGAGGACCTCCAGCTCGCGGTTGCCGTCGGCGCTGTAGGTCGTCGTGGTGGAGAGCAGATCGGCCCGTTCGGCGCTGCCGAGGGCGGCGATCCCGAGGGCGGCCAGGGTCGCGCGGTCCTGGTCGGTGGCGCCCAGGGCCAGTGCGCGGTTGGCGGCGCTCAGCTGCCGGACGGTGTTGCCGGCCGCGTCGTGGTCGGTGGCGGTGACGGCCCCGCCGGGCCGGACGGTGTCGGTCTCCAGGCCGGAGGCGTCCAGGTAGTGCACGTCGGCGCGGCCGTAGCCGTTCGCGGGGAGCTGCGCCCCGGTGCCGGCGGCGGGTGTCTGGTCGGGCGGGAAGACGGCGGTCGCGTCGGTGGGGGTCTCCCGCTGGCCCCAGGAGGCGGTGGCGGCGCGGCCCAGGTCGTAGGGGGCGCCGGTGCCGGTGACCGGCACGTCGTAGACCAGGGTCGTGGTGGCGGTGCCGTCGACCTGGTCGGCGGAGCCGGGGGCCAGGGTCGGGCGCGAGGCGGTGAGCAGCATGCCGTCACCGGCGGCCGGCGAGTTGCCGGCCCGCCCGTAGGCGAAGGTCCAGGGGAGCTCGCCGGGCGGGGTGAGGCCGGTGACGCGGCCCGCCGTGTCGTAGGTGTACGCGGTCTTCAGCGCGGGGGTGATCCTGGGGTCCCAGGTCTCCCGGAGCCGGCCGTTCGTGTCGTAGGCGTAGCGGCTGACGTCGACGGCGGTGGCGGCGCTCGCGCCGGGTTCGGTGGACCACAGGCGGATCGCGCTGACCTGGCCCGCGACGTCCCCGAGGGCGGCGGCGGTCGCGGTGGTGGCGGGGGCGTAGACGAACTCCAGCACGCGGCAGCCGCGGACGGCCGGGTCGGCCGCGCAGACGGAGGAGGCGACCGCGCTGGTCGGACCGACCACCCGCTGCGGCCGGGTGAGGACCCGTCCGTCGGGGCCGGTGACGTTCTGGGAGACGATCGTGCTGGTGCTGTTGTCGAGCCCCCGGGTGGAGGAGCGGGTGAGCGTCCAGGCGGTGGCGGCGGGGTCGGTCCGGGCGAACTCGGCGGTGTCGCCGTTGCTGTCCGTCAGGGTGAAGCCGGCGGCGAAGGAGCCGGTCAGGGTGAGGTTGGCGGCGCCGGGTTCGGGGACCCAGCCGGTGGCCGTCCCGTCGGCGGTGAAGCGCAGCGCCGTGCCGTCGGTGCGCCGGACGTCCAGCGAGGTGTCCGAGGTGCGGCCGATCGCGGTGTAGCCGGAGTCCTTGCGGCCGGTGGCGGTGCCGGAGAGCCATTCCTTGCCGAAGATCGCGGCCTGGCCCGCCTGGGCCGCGCCCTCCTGGGGGGCACGGGAGGAGGCGGTGCGGGTGACGGCCGTGCCGAAGAAGGAGGCGTCGGTGCGGCTGAGGCCGTAGCCGCCGGTCAGCAGGTTGACGGTGCCGGGGCCGACGGCCGCGGTGGCGGCGTTGTCGGCGGTGCGGTCGACGATCGCCTTGAGCGGGTCGCTGGAGCCGGTGGCGCCGCCCGGGCCGGTGAAGTCGGCCTTCAGCTGCACCGCGCCGTCGGGGCTGACGGTGGTGGCGGCGTCCCAGGCGAGTTCCGGGCTGCGGCCGGCGGCGAGCGCGACCGGCCAGCCGGTGAGCGGGGTGCCGGCGGCGCTGACGTGGCCGGGCGGGACGGGCGCCCAGGCGTCGGCGTCCGAGCGCCGCCAGGAGAAGGTCACGGCGTCGAAGCGCGCGGCGTCGGCCTCGGCCTGGAGCGGCAGCCGGGCTGCGGTGCGCCGGCTGTCGGAGGGCCTGGCGATGCCGCCGGCGCCGGCGTGGAACTCGTAGGACAGCGCCTCGGAGCGGTTGTCGGCCCGGTCCACACTGCGCACCCGGAGGGTGTTGGTGCCGCCGTGGGTCGGCGTGGCCAGCAGGCTGACGGGCGCGTTGGTGCCGCCGGTGGCGATGCGGTTCCAGGTGCTGCCGTCCAGGGTCCACTCCAGCCAGCGGTGGTCCGCCGACGGGGGTGTGACCACGAAGGTGCCGCTCTGGCCGACGCCCTTGACCCAGGCGGCCGAGGGGTAGTCGGCGGAGGTCACGGCGGTCGGCGCGGAGGGCGCGGCGGTGTCCACCGTGAAGGTGCGCCAGGGCGACCAGGCGAGGTTGTAGTGGGTGCCGTCGTAGGGGTTGGTGCGGAAGCGGTAGGTCCGGCCGTCCTGGAGCAGGCCCGCCGGGACGGTCACGGACACCGGTTCCCCGCTGGCGCCCCACGGGGACACCAGGTAGCCGCCGACCGGCTGGTCGGTGGCCGCGTCGACGATCTGGAAGGTGCCGTTGATCCGGTCGTTGTTGGAGTCGGCGAAGGTGTCGCGCAGGACGGGGGTCAGGGTGTTGACGGTGTAGGCGCCGTCGTCCGCGAAGAAGGGCGGGCCGGCCTGCTGGTCGGTGCCGGTGCGGGGGCGGTAGTTGAAGGTGACCGCCAGCTTGGGGATCTGGCTCGCGGCGGCGTTCCCGGAGTAGAACTTCTTCCACCCCGCGGTGTCGGCCTCGTTGGCGGCGCGCAGGCCCAGGCCCTGGCGGCCCACCGTGGCCTGGCCCGCCCAGTACTGGAGCAGCGAGGTGACGTCGGCGTTGACGTAGGCGCCGTTGGCGCAGTTCTGGCCGCGGGTCTCGGTGGACGTCGCGAACTTCTGCAGCCAGGCCGGCTGGTTGGTCCAGCGGCTGGCGGTCGTCGCGTTGTTGGTGTCCCAGACCTCCCAGGCGGCGGGCTTGGTGCAGTCCCAGGAGTGGAAGTTGTAGAGCGACAGGGTGGCCTTGGAGACCAGGGCGTCCTTGATGGGCGCCATGTCCCAGCTGATGAAGGAGCGGGCGATGCGGGGTTTGGTCTTCGGGACGTCCGCCCAGTCGCCCGGCCAGCCGATCTTCAGGTCGGTGGCGCTGGACGCGTCGGTCGTCTCGCCCTGCTGGACCCAGGTGTCGAACACGTCGGACAGCACGGTGTCCGAGGGGTCGACCGTCACGGGGTAGCGGGTCGCCGGGTCGGCGAGGAACGCGGCGTCCGGGCTGAGGTGCAGTTCGACGGTGTCGCCGGAGCGGGTGACCTCGAGGCCCACCGGTGCCCGGCGGGTGTGCTCACCGGACTTCGGGTCGACGGTGGCGTCCCACATGACCGGGGCGGGCATCGTGGAGAGTGCGCGCCCGGTGGCGGACTCGACGAACGTCACGCCGCCGTCCTCGTTCCGGCGCGCGTCGATCCCCGGGGCCTTGAGCGGCAGGGTGTAGTCGGCGGGGCCGGTGGGGCGCCGCTTGAGGATCACGGACTGCTCGTAACCGGTGCGGGTGGCGTCGATGACGAGGTCCGCGTCGGGCAGGACGTCCTGGTAGGTGGCCCGGGCACCGTCCAGGCGGGGTTCGGGCAGGCCGCCGCGCCACTGCACCGCGACGCCCCGGCCGCCGGCGCTGAGGGTGAGCAGGTCCTCGGCCGGGGTGGCGGCGGCCTCGGCGAAGGAGCCGGCCCGCCGAGCGCTCGGCGCCCCGGCCAGGGCGAGCCCGCGCGGGTGGGCCTTGGAGGCGACGGAGCCGTCGGGGCGCTTGGCGAAACTGACGTCGACGTCGGCCCAGCCGCCGTCCGGGCGGCGCATCCGCACCGGGCCGGCCGCGACCTCCAGGGTCAGGGTGCCGTCGGGGTTGGCCCAGGTCGTCGCCGTCTCGGTGCGTTCGGTGGGCACCTCCACCGGCTTGCCGGTGAGCCGGGCCGCGAGCCGGGCGGAGGCCCGGTCGCGGGCCGGCTGCTGGGCCGCGGCGGGCTTGCGGTCGGCGGACGGGGGCTCGGGCTCCGGCCGGGCCGAGGCGGGCTGCACTCCGAGCAGCAGTCCGCCCAGCAGGGCGGCGGAGAGGGTGGCCGCCGTCCAGCGGCCTCGTGGTGCGCGGGTACGGGTGCGGCTGCGGGAGCCGGGCGGGCCTCCCGCAGCGGGTGGGAACCATGACACAGGCACACTCCAGGGGTGATCGCCGGAACGGGACACTGTCCTTGGGTACGCACGTGCTCTCGGGCGGCGGCCCGCGCCGCGGTTCCGCGCTCGGCGGATGCGGTGGCCCGTACGGTGACGTGGTGCCGTGGCGTGGTGCGGGGTGCCTGGTGCGGGGGCCTGGTGCGGGGGTGGACGCGGGGCCGCGCTGCTACGGCCGCCCGGATCGGGCGGCAATGTACATGACTATGTCATGCGGGGGCGTAGCACCGGCCGTGGCCGCGTCCACGGCCGATTCCCGCCGACGAACGGCCGGTTCCGCCCTCCCCGGGCGGAGGGCTCCGGGCGGCTACCAGGCGGGGTCGTCCAGCACCTCGACGACGGCCGCCGCCAGCGAGATGCCGGCGCCGTTGCCGAGGAGCAGGACGTGGTCGCCCGGGCCGACCGCGCCGGTGTCCACCAGGTGGGCCAGCGACAGGAACTGGTCGCAGGCGCCCAGATGGCCGAGCGTGCGCCCGAGGTCGAGCATGCCGCGCCCGGGGTCGATGCCCAGCGGGCGCAGCAGGCCCTCCAGGTAGCGGGGGTGGCCGGTGAAGACATGGGCGACCCGGGTGATGTCCGCCGCGGTGACGCCCGCCTCCTCCATCGCCCGGCGGGCGAGGTCGGTACGGGCCTGCGTGAGGTCGCGGGCCATGCTCAGGCGCAGGTCACGGTCGGTCACCCGGTCCGCGTAGGCGCCCATCCGCAGGCCCATGGGGATCCTGGTGCCGCCCGCCGGGCTCGGCGGGAACAGGTCCTCCGTCCCCCGGTAGACCCGCTCCCAGGAGGAGAGCGAGGACTGGGCGACGGAGCGGATCCGCAGCGGTCCCGCGGCGGCGGACAGCAGCACGGCGCAGCCCGCGTCGCCGAGGATCGAGCCGCGGCCGGCGCCGAAGCCGTGGGCGTAGGTGAACCGGTCGATGCCCGGGGCGCCGAAGTTGTCGGCCGCCGTGACCAGGACGGCGGACCGCTGCGGGGCGTGGACCAGGTGGCCGTGGGCCAGCCGGGCGGCGTCCAGCATCGCGGTGCAGCCCTGGTCCAGGCCGATCGCCGGCGCCGTGCCGCCGAGCACGTGGTGCTGCAGGTAGTGGGCGGCGTACCAGCCGTCCGGGCCCTGGTGGTAGGTGCCGGCGTGCAGCACCAGCCGGACGTCCTCGGCCCGCAGGCCGGAGCGCTTGAGGGCGAGCCGGGCGGCCTCGGCGGCGAGTTCCGGCGCCGGGGTGTCGTCGGCGACCGACACGCTCGTCCAGCCGTCGGCCAGGGCCTGTTCGGCGCCGGGCCGGCCGGCGGCGACCTCCTCGGTGAGCGGCCGGAGCCGGGGCAGGTGCGCGGCCAGGCCGGCGATGTACAGGTGGTCCGTCCTCATGAGGTGCTCCCCAGGCCGGTCAGCAGGTGGCAGACGAAGACGGCCGGCAGGTAGCCGGCCACCGCCGCGACGGGCCAGCGTGCCGCCCCGGTACGGGTGAAGCGGCGGGCGGCGAGCACGACGAGCACCGGCGGCAGCAGCGCCGACCAGCCCCAGCCGGCCGCTCCGCCCGACCAGGGGCGCAGCACCGCCAGGGAGACGGCGGCGGACCCGGCGGCGGAGCCGAGCGCCAGCGCGACCGTGGTCCGCAGGCCGAACACCCGGACGTAGCTGCGCTCGTGCGGGCCCGGCGTGCGCACGATCTTGCGGGCCAGTTCGTGGTGGGTGGCCGCCAGCATGATCACCGCGAGCAGCGGGAGCACGTGGCGGGCCTCCCGCCCGAGGGTGCCGGGGTCCGCGCCGGTGTCGTGCAGGAACACGGCGTAGAGGTAGAGGTTGAGCAGGATCTGCACCGGGGAGCTCAGCAGCACGCCGGTGACCATCGCGTCGCCGCGCGGCCACCCGAGCCGCAGCTCGGCCCCCACCAGCAGGGCGGTGTAGCCGAACTGGGCGGCGAGCAGGAGCAGGGCGGGGCGGTCGCCGGCGTTGAGCAGGAGCAGCAGCGCGGCTCCGGCGGCGGCGAGCGCGTACAGGTCGCGGGGCAGGACGGCGCCGCGGGCCAGCGGACGGGACGGGTTGTGGCTCCGGTCGTAGGGCAGGTCGCGCAGGTCGTCGGCGGCGCGCAGCAGGAGCAGGTCGACCAGGACGGTGAGGGCGGCCGTCGCCGTGCCCCACCCGGGCCGCCAGTGGGTGACGCGTTCGTCGGCGGCGGCGAACAGGCCGGTGGCGCCCAGCGCCCAGGCGGCGGCGAACAGCAGGGAGAGCGGCAGCGGGAAGCTGCCGCGGACGAACGCGGCGAGCCGGGCGGCGAGCGGGGCCGGTGCGGCGGGCGAGGTGGGCGAGGTGGAGGGGGCCGGGAGGGTGGGCCGGTGGGTCATGCCGGCCGCCCCGCGGCGGGTGCGGCGGCGCTCCAGCGGACCGGAAGCCGCCAGACGCCGTTGATGAACATCGTCCGACGCCACTCCAACTCCTCCTCCGGGACGGCGAGTTCCAGATCGTCGAAGCGGCGGAGCAGCGCGCCGACGCCGATCCGCAGTTCGGCGCGGGCGAGTTCGGCCCCGAGGCAGAGGTGGCGGCCGTGGCCGAAGGCGAGGTGGGCGGCGACGTCCGGGCGGTCGGGGTCGAACGCGTCCGGGTCGGCGAAGACCCCCGGGTCGCGGTTGGCGGCGTCGGTGAGCGGGACGACGATCCGCCCGGCCGCCACCGGGCAGCCGCCCAGCTCGGCGTCCTCGGTCACCAGGTGGGGCGCGCCGCCGGTGTTGTTGAGGGAGGTGAAGCGGAGCATCTCCTCGACCGCGGCCGGGATCCGCTCGGGCCGCTCGCGCAGGGTCCTGACCAGCGCGGGGTGGCGCAGGAGCAGCAGGACGCACATGCCGAAGGAGTTGCCGGTGGTCTCGTAGCCGGCCATCAGCATCCCGGAGCCGAGGGCCACCACCTCGCGGTCGGACAGCCGTTGACCGGGGTCGTCGTCGGCGCGCAGGGCGAGCCTGGTGAGCAGGTCGTCGGCCGGGGTGCCGGCCGCGGCGGCGCGCCGCTTGTCCGCGACGAGGGCGGTGAAGTAGTCGTCCATCCGGGCCTGGGTGGCGGCGACCTCCTCGCGGGCGTGGCCGGAGGTGGACATCAGGACGTCGACCTCCGCGCGCAGCATCGCGCCGTCGTCGAGCGGGACACCGAGCACCTCGCAGATGACCTGCATCGGGAAGGGCACGGTGAAGCCGCCGACCAGGTCGGCCTCGCCGGAGGGGGCGCCGCCGGTCAGTTCGTCGAGCAGGTGCTCGGCGAGGGCCTCCAGGCGGGGGCGCAGCAGCCGGACCCGGCGCGCGGTGAAGGCGGGCAGGATCGCTCGGCGGCGGCGGGTGTGGTCGGGCGCGTCGGCGGTGGCCAGCAGGACGGACTCGGTCTTGCGGGCGAACAGCGGGCGGGCCAGCTCGGTGTAGCCGGCGCGGCTGAAGCGGTCGTCGCCGAGCACGGCGGTGACGTCCTCGTGACGGGTGACCAGCAGGGCGGGCTGCCCGCTGGACAGCTGGACGGGGTGCGGGGTGCCGGTGCGCCGCAGGCCGTGGTAGGCGTCGGGCGGGCGGACGTCGCCGGCGGGCGGGAACGGGAAGCGGGCCGGGTCGGTCATGGCGTCTCGCCCTTCTCGGTGCTGACGGTGGGGCCGGCCGGTTCGGCGAGCTGGTCGACCGGCTGCTCGGCGGGCTGCTCCGCGGCCGGTTCGGCGGGCTGTTCGGCCGGTGGGAGCAGGCGCACGGTCCCGGCGGTGCCGTCGATCTCGATCCAGGCGCCGTCCGGGATCGCGGTGGTGGCCTGCGGGACGGCGACCACGGTGGGCACGCCCAGCAGCCGGCCGGTGATCGCGGTGTGCGACAGCAGGGTGCCGCGCTCGACGACCATGCCGGCGGCGGACATCATCAGGAACAGCCAGCCGGGGTCGGTCTCCCGGGCGACCAGGATGCGCCCGGTGGCGAGGTCGGGGTCGGTGGACGGGTCGAGCACCACCGCCGCCCGGCCCCGGACCACGCCGCCGCTGGAGCCGATCCCGCGCAGCAGGCCGTCGCCGACGGCCCCGGCCGCGTCCACCGCCACGGCGTGCGGCAGGGCCCGGGCGAGCGGCAGGCCGGCCGGGGTGCCCAGCAGGGCGGGCCGCTGCGGGTTGCCGGCCCACTCCTCGCGCTGGGCGCGGCGCAGCGCCACCAGGGCGCGCAGGTCGCGGACCGTCCCGGTGCCGTCGAAGGCGCCGATGACCTCCTCGACGGTCAGATCGGCGACGTCGAGCCGGTCGTCCAGGACGCCGGTGCGGGCGAGTTCCGCGCCGAGCCGCCACATCACCTCCCGGGAGAGGCCGAACAGCTGGGTGCGGCAGAACCGGGTGTCCTCGCGGATCCGGGCGAGGTCCCGGGCGAGCGAGGTGAGGCCGAGCAGGACGGCGCGCTGCGCCGGGTTGGGGCACACCTCGCGCAGCCGCTCGCGGGCGCGCCGGGCGGCGGCCTGCTCGTCGGCGCGGTTGGCGGCCACGGTCGCCCCCTGGCGCACCAGCGGGCGGATCAGGGCGAGCACGGTCCACGGGCGCTGGCGGGGGGTGGGCTCCTCCAGCTTGAGGTCGTGCAGCGCGCGGTCGCCGTAGCGGGCGAGGTAGCCCCGGGCGGCGTCGGCGACGGCCACCCCGTGGCGGCCGGAGACGATCTGCTGCCAGAGCTGCTCGGGGTCGGCCGCGTCGTCGAGCACGGCGGCGCGCAACTCGGGGACGCCGCCCACGAGTTCGGCCAGAGCCATGGCCGCGCGGACGGCCTCCAGGGAACGGTTCTCCCGCCCGCCGCCCATCAGTCCGACCAGGACCTGCGGGCCCTCGCCGGTCCAGCGGCGCAGCAGGGTGCCGCCCGCGCCGAGCACCACGAGGGCGAGGAAGGCGTTGACCAGGGTGACGCCCCAGCGCTCGCCGGCGCGTTCCCACAGCCGGCGGTAGAAGGCGATCAGCTCTTCGGGCGAGTCGCCGACGGTCTCCGCCTCCGCCATCTGCCGGTCCCACCACCGCAGGAAGCCCTTCACCTGCCAGGGGTGCGCGACGCTGCGCCAGGCGAGGCGCGGCAGCGCGCGGGCGACCGCCGGGGCGGCCCAGCGGCGCTCGGCGCGGGCCGGGCCGGTGATGCCCATCGCCTGTTCCCAGCCCTTGCGCACCAGTTCGAACATCGGCATCTGCCCGTGCAGGGCCTGCCAGTCGTCCAGCCGGTAGTAGACCTGGCCCTCCAGGTAGCCGACCATCCGGGCGAGGCGGTGCGCGTTGTCCCGCACCCAGGTGTCGGGCACGCCCATCCGCCGGTAGAGGTCGGCGAAGGAGCGGCGGTAGAACTCGCGGGACTGGGAGTAGGTGAGGGCGCCCGAGACGCCGGGGAAGCTCTCGGTGATGTTGTGGTTGCCCCAGTAGACCCGGGCGGGCTCCTCGGCGGGGGCGTCGGGCTCCTCGGCCCGGGCGGCGGGCGCGGCGTCGACGGGGGCGGCCGGGGCGGTGACCATCGGGCGGGCCTGGAGCAGGTGGACGGTGCCGTCCTCGGTGAGGGCGCCCTCGATGTCCTGCGGGACGCCGAAGAGCTCCTCCACCCGCGCGGCCAACTCCCCCACCGCGCGCACCTGGTCGTCGTCGAGGACCGGCACGTCCGCCAGCTCCCCGGCGACCGGCAGCAGGACCGGCGTACCGGAGGCGGCGCCCTCGGGCAGGCCCATCGACCACCGCTTGTGCACGGTCCGGGCGCTCACCGCGCCGGTGGCCGGCTCCTGGAAGAAGTGGTCGATGTCCGCCTTCTCCTGGACGACGCCCTCGCCGATGCCGTACGCGGCCGCGACCACCCGGCGCGCCGAGCCGTCCCGGGGGTCACGGGTGAACGCGACGAACGACCGGGTGCCGAGCACCATCCGCTGCACGCCGACCGCGACCCGGGCCCGGCGCGGGTCGAGTCCGCGCAGGATGCGGTAGCGGACCGCCTGGGCGTTGAAGGCCGAGGCCCAGCAGCGCACCACGGCGTCGGCCAGGCCGTCCTCGTCGACGTAGAGGAAGCTGTCGCTCATGCCCGCGAACGGGTCGACGGCGCTGTCCTCCCCCATCTCCTCGTCCGGGCGGCCGGCCGGCGAGGCGGCGTCCGGCGGGTCGGCGTGCGGCGAGCCGGCGGGCACGACGCAGGCCCGGACCGCGACCAGGCCCTCCGGCCCGGCGATCGCGGCGAACTCCTTGCGGACCCGCTCGGCGAGCGCCGGGGGCAGGGCCGAGGAGGCCAGCGCTTCGCGGGCCGCCGCGCACCAGGCCTCGACGGCGTCCCGCGCGGCGCCGTCGGCCGGCAGCGGCGGCAGCGCGGGGCGCAGCGCGTCCAGGGCCCGGTCGAAGGCGGCGGCGGGCAGGCAGAAGAACTCCGGCACCCGGAACCCGGCCTGCCGCAGCAGCTCCTGACGGGCGAACTTGTGACCCACCCGCGCGGCGTCGGCCAGCGCGGCGCCGTCGGCCGCCGCGGTCACCACGAGCTCAGTCATCCGACCCACCGCTCCATTCCGCGCCGCCCCAGCCGTCCAGGTGCAGCACACTGTCGACGGACCGGCGCGGCGCCGGTCCGAATCCGTCCCCCACCACGTGCGCGGTGGGGATCAGTGCCCCCTGGCGCACGCCGTCCGGCAGTCCGAGGATGTCGGCGACCTCCCGCTCCGCGTCCAGGTGCACCGTGGTCCACGTCGTGCCGAGGCCGCGGGCGCGCGCGGCGAGCATGTAGCTCCAGGCGGCCGGCAGCAGCGAGCCCCACACGCCCGCCTGGTTGCCCTCGGGCAGCGGCCGGCCGCCGAGGTCCAGGCAGGGGATCACCAGGACCGGCACCTCGTGCAGGTGCTCGGCCAGGTGCCGGCCGCCGGTCAGCATCCGGTCGGTCACCCCGACCCCGGACGTGCCGGCGGAGGCCGACGGCGGGTAGCGGACCTCGAAGACCCGCCGGTAGACCTCCGCGACGCGCTTGCGCAGGTCGTCGTCGGCCACCACCAGCCAGTGCCAGCGCTGGGTGTTGCCGCCGTTGGGCGCCTGCAGCGCGATCTCCACGCAGGCGCGCACCAGGTCGAGGTCCACCGGGCGCGTCGGGTCCAGGCGCAGGCGCACCGAGCGGGTGGTCGTCAGCAGTTCGTCCGGGGTCGCCGGCAGCCGGACCCGCGCCGGGCGGGCGGGCGCGCTCACCACAGCCCCGGCACGAGGCGGGCGTGGCCGTCCGCGTAGGCGCGGTAGCCGGGGATGTGCGCCAGCATCCGCTCCTCGGTGCGGATCCGGAAGGTGATCGCGGCGCAGAGCGCGACCAGCAGGACGGCGCTCAGCGGGTTCAGGAAGAACGCGACGAAGCCGAGGTGCGCCGACAGCATCCCGGCGTAGGCGGGGTGGCGGATGAAGCGGTAGACGCCCCAGGTGACCACCTGGTGGTCGCTCTGGCGGGTGACGTGGTGGGAGTAGAACCGGCCCAGGGTGTGGATCGCGACCTGGCGCAGCACGACTCCGCCGACGAACACCGCCGCCGGGACCAGCAGCAGCGGCGACCAGTCGTCCCAGGGCAGCGGGCCGAGCACGGCCGCGGAGACCGTCGCGATCCGGGCCGCCGCGTAGAGCAGCAGGGTCGCCGACTCGCGCGGCGCGGCGCCGGAGCTGCGGAAGGTCACCGGGATCTCGACCGCCAGCCAGCCCAGGTAGCAGGCGGCCAGCACGGCCGCGACCAGGTCCACCGGGTCGCCCGCGTGCCGCAGGTGGACCACCAGACCGGTGCCGACCGCGAGGACCGCGAGCACGAACAGCAGTCGCGGCGCGCGCACCGCCCAGGGCGATCCCGCGCCGCCCGCCATCGGTTCCACCGTACTCATCGGGCCGCCCTCCGCTTCAGATAACCGGCACGGCTGAGGGTCTGGACACCGATCTCCAGGCGTCCGTGCCGTTCGCCGCTCTCCACGTCCACCACCACGAACCGGAACACCGACCGCAGGCCGCGCGCCGGTACGAACTCCCACCACAGCTCCAGCGGCACCGTCGCCGGCAGGCCGGTCGGCAGGTCCCCCTCCAGCGACAGCCAGAGCATCTGCGCGTCGGCGTCCCGGCCGTGGGCCGTGTGGCCCAGCAGTGTCGCCAGTTGCCGGGCCGACTCGATCAGCGCGGCCGGGGTGTGCGCCCCGGCGCCCGCCAGCCGGTGTCCCGGCGGGGGCACCAGCACGGCCGCCCGTTCGACCCGCGCCGGCCCGCCCACCAGCACGTTCTCCGGCCGCCGGCGGTGGACCAGGGTCTGGTCCGCGGGCGCGCCGCCCTCCCGGCCGGGGCCGGCGAGCAGGGCCCGGACGGCCCCGGCCGGGACGACCGGCCCGCCGCCTTCGAGCGCGACCGAGGCCCGGCAGACGGTCGCCCCGTCCTGCACGGCCAGCAGTCGCCACGCCGGTCCGTCGTCGGCCGCGGCGGGCTCGCTGTGCAGCCAGACCGGCCGGCCCAGCTCACACATCCGGTCGAAGGTCAGCGACAGCCGCATCCGCCCGTCGGCCGCGCCCGCCCGCCGCGGTGCCAGCGCCCGGACCTCGTCCAGGATCGCGGCCACCAGCACCATCCCGGGCACATGGTCGAGCGGGTGGTCGAAGAAGCACCGGTCCCGCTCGTCCACCGCCACCGGGACGGCCTCCTCCGGGCGCGCCCGGGGGCCGATTTGGTTTCCCGATGCTTCATCAGGACTCGATCTTGAACCCTTGTGCCGCACGTTTCTTGACGGCTCGTCCGTTTCTGACGTGACGTCAGTTCTGAATGATTTGCCTGATACCAACGATGTCACGAGGACCGAGGTAACCATCGATCACCGAACCGGACAACCCGGACGTCACAACACCGGCAAGTCCCGACCCGACCTGCCGGAAACACGCCCTTCGGTGGCCAAAAACCCATCGCGCCGCCCTCCCGGCGGTGCCCGGGGGACGGCTCAGGACGACGGGTCGGCCGGGCCCGCCGCCCTGTCCTGCGCGTGCGCGTGTGCGCACCGGAGCGCGGCGAGGTCGTCGGCGTGGCGGCCGAGGCGGCGGCGGGCGCCGGGGGCTGCGGTCAGGCGGTGGCCTCCGCCGCGGCGCGGCCGGCCGCGCGACCGGAGAACAGGCAGCCCCCGAGGAAGGTGCCTTCCAGCGCGTTGTAGCCGTGGACGCCGCCGCCGCCGAACCCGGCGGCCTCACCGACCGCGTAGAGCCCCGGCACCGGCGTGCCGTCGGCGCCGAGCGCGCGGGAGGCCAGGTCGGTCTGGATGCCGCCGAGCGTCTTGCGGGTGAGCACATGCAGCTTGACGCCGATCAGCGGGCCCGCGGCCCGGTCGAGCAGCCGGTGCGGCGCGGCGGTGCGGCCGAGCCGGTCGCCGAGGTAGCGGCGGGAGTTGTGGATCCCCTGGATCTGGGCGTCCTTGCCGAAGGGGTTGGCCAACTGCCGGTCCCGGGCCTCGATCTGACGGCGCATCGTCGTCGCGTCCAGCAGCGGGCTCTCGGTCAGCGCGTTCATCCTCGCGACCAGGTCCTCCAGCGTCGCGGCGGTGACGAAGTCCTCGCCGTGCCGTTTGAACGCCTCGACCGGGGCGGGCGCGCCCTTGCTCAGCAGGCGCTCGCGCACGAAGGCCGTGCGGTCGCCGGCGGTGATGTCGGGGTTCTGTTCGGAGCCGGAGAGGGCGAACTCCTTCTCGATGATCTTCTGGGTGAGCACGAACCAGGAGTGGTCGTGCCCGGCCAGTTCGGGGTCGGTGCGCAGGTGGCGCAGGGTGCCCAGGGTGTCGTAGCCGGGCAGGCAGGGCTCGGGCAGCCGGCGGCCCAGCGCGTCGAACCACATCGAGGAGGGGCCGGGCAGGATCCGGATGCCGTGGCCGGGCCAGACGGGGTCCCAGTTGTGCAGGCCCTCGGTGTAGTGCCACATCCGGTCGCTGTTGACCAGGCGCGCCCCGGCCTCGGCGGTGATGGCGAGCATCCGGCCGTCCACGTAGGCGGGGACGCCGGTGACCATGTGCCGGGGCGGGGCGCCCAGCCGGGCGGGCCAGTGGGCGCGGACCAGGTCGTGGTTGGCGCCGATACCGCCGGCGGCCACCACGACGGCCTGGGCGGTGAGTTCGAAGTCGCGGACCTCGTCACGGTTGGAGGCCGCGCCGCGCACCGAGTCGTCGTCGGCCAGGACACGACCGCGCACACCGGTCACCGCGCCGTCGGTGACGACGAGTGCGTCGACCCGATGGCGGTGGCGGAAGGTCAGCAGCCCGTCGGCGGCGGCCTGCCGGGCGTAGCGGGCGAAGGGCTCGACGACGCCGGTCCCGGTGCCCCAGGCGACATGGAAGCGGGGGACGGAGTTGCCGTGCCCGTCGGCGCGCAGGTCGCCGCGTTCGGCCCAGCCGACCGTGGGCAGGAAGCGCAGCCCGTGTCCGGCCAGCCAGGAACGCTTCTCGCCGGCCGCGAACTCGACGTACGCCCGGGCCCAGCGCACCGCCCAGCTGTCCTCGTCCTCCTGGCGGTCGAACCGCGCACTGCCCTGCCAGTCGCTCCAGGCGAGCTCGAAGGAGTCCTTGACGCGCATCCGGCGCTGTTCGGGCGAGTCCACCAGGAACAGTCCGCCGAACGACCACCAGGCCTGGCCACCGAGGTTGGCGGCGTTCTCCTGGTCGACCAGGATCACCCGGCGTCCCCGGGAGGTGAGTTCGTGGGCGGCGGTGAGTCCGGCCAGGCCGGCTCCGACGATGATGACGTCCGTGTCCATGGGTGTCCTCGGGGAAGTGCCGTCACGGGCCCGCTCGGGGGGCGGGGCGGTGGGCGCGGGTGGTGAGGGAGGGTGGTGAGGGGGCGGCGCACCGCCGAAGGAGGGCTGCTGCGGCGTGCGGTCAGCCCGCCGGGCGGTCGCGGCCCCCCGGGGCGTTCAGCAGCACGTCGGCGAGCCGGCGGATGTCGTCGGCCATGTCGATCCGGGGGTCGAGCAGCCACTGGAGTTGCAGGCCGTCCGTCGCGGCGATCAGGATCCGGGCCGCCCAGGCGGCTTCGGCCGCGCGGTCCGCGTCCACGGCGCCCGCCCGCTCGTCGGGGACCGGTCCGTCCGGGGCCGGCCCGGCGGAGGCCTGCGCGACGAGCTGCTCGGCGAACCGCCGGCGGTAGCGGTCGTAGCGCTCCCCGAAGTAGTCGTGGGCCGGGTGGTCCGGCTCGGCGGCGGCCGCGGCGAGGTCCACGAAGAGCTTGACCAGACCGGGGGTCGACGCGTTGGCCGCCAGGACCTGCAGGAAGTCGCCCGCGCTGCGGGCCTCGAACGCGCCGAACCGCTCCTCCGCGGCGGCGTCGCGGGCGGCGAGCACGGCCGTGAGCAGGGCCTCCCGGCCGCCGAAGTGGTGCAGGACCCCGGCATCGGTCATCCCGACCCGCTGGGCGATGTCGCGCACCGACACCTTGCGGCTGCCCGCCTCGGCGTAGGCGGCGAGCGCGGCCTCGATGATCTGCTGCCGCTTCGAGGAGGTTTTGGCGTAAGGGCCTCTCGGCTTGGTCATGAGCGGAGTCTACGAGGCACCCGGAGCGCCGGGAACCCCAAAACCTTGAGTTTCTAAGTTTTTGTGGGACGGCCCGGCACGGCCCTGCCGGGAAGGACCCGACGGGGCCAACCGCCGTACGCCGAAAGGCCAACACGCGGGGCGGTGCCTCCCTAGGCTGAGACGACTCCACACGTGGCGTCGATTCCTGATTCCCCGTCCGCCCGAACGCAAAGGAACCGCACCATGCGCACCACTCCCCTCCTCCGGGTCGCCGCGGTGGCGCTGGCCGCGACGGCCTCGACCGTCGCCGTGACGCCCGCCCGGGCCGCCGCTCCCCCGCTGAGCACCCCCACGGCGATAGCCCACCTCGACCTCGCCCGGGGCCAGCAGCCGGAGAACATCACCGTGCTGCCGAACGGCAACACCGTCGTGACCTTCGCCTTCTCCCGTCAGCTGGCCGAGATCGACCGCCACGGCGCCGTCCGCGTCCTCGCCACCCTGCCCGCCCCGGCCCCGGGTTCGGCCACCCCGGCCCTGACGGCCCCGTTCCTCGGCGGCGTCGTGCGCGCGGACGACGGCGTCCTCTCCTTCATCTACGCGACCGGGACCGCCGACCTCACCGGCATCTGGCGGCTCGCCCCCGGCGGCACCCCCGAGCGCGTCACCGCCCTGCCCGCCGACGCCCTGCCCAACGGCCTCGCCCGGGACGGGCGCACCGGTTTCCTGTACGCCGCGGACTCCGTCCTCGGCACCGTCTGGCGGATCCCCCCGGGCGGGGGCACCGCCGTCCGGTGGGCCACCGGCACCGCCCTGCAGCCGAACGGCTTCCTCGGCGCCAACGGCATCAAGATCCACGACCACGCCGCCTGGGTCTCCAACCTCGACAACGGAACCCTGCTGCGCATCCCGATCCGGGGCGACGGCACCGCCGACCCGGCCCGGGTCGTCGCCACCGGTCTGCCCAGCATCGACGACTTCGCCTTCACCGGCCGCGGCGACCAGATCCTGGCCGCCCTCAACGGCAGCAGCGAGATCGCGCTGATCGCCGGCGACGGCACCCACACCATCGTGCTCGACCACTCGGACGGCCTGCAGAACCCCACCTCCCTCGCCGTCCGCGGCGACCGCGTCTGGATCGCGGACGCCGCGTACGTCACCCAGCAGGACCCGAACCTCCTGACCGCCCGCCTGGGCCGGACCACGGCCGACGGTCCGTCCACCCGAAACCCTTCACGAAACAACCCCCGAACACCCCCGTCAGGTCCTTGACCGGCGGGGGTCGTTAGTATGTGTCCGCACGCAAGGCCCCGGCAGAGCCCTGCCGCCCCCGTGGCACCGCCCGTGACCCTCGACTCCGGGCGTACCACGAGGTTCACCGAACCGGGGCCTTCGAGCAGCGAGGTGACGGCACACCGACCGGAGCGGGTGCGGCCGCGGCCCGGGTACCCGGGCCCCGCCGACCGGTGGACCACTCCCCTTCAACCCGGCTTCCCCGGGGGTTCGAATCCTTCGTGTACCCCTGGAACCGGAAGGCCCGCGCCGCCCCTCCCCCGGCGCGGTCCGTTCCCGTCCGCATCCGCCAACGAACGTCAGCCCAGGTACCTCCATGCACCCCCACACCGCCCCCATCGACGGCTTCCACTACGGCTGGATCAACCCGGTCCTGTCCTACCTGGTCGCCTGCCTCGGAGCCGCACTCGGCCTCCGCTGCACCGTCCGCGCCCTGGACCTGCCGCCGCGCCGTCGGCTCGGCTGGCTGCTGCTCGGCGCCGCCGAGATCGGCTGCGGCATCTGGACGATGCACTTCATCGCGATGCTCGGCTTCACCGTCACCGGCTCGACCATCCTCTACAACGTGCCGCTGACGCTGTGCAGCCTGCTGCTGGCGATCGCGGTCTGCGGTCTCGGCATCCTCTACGTCGGCTACCGGCCGCGCGGCCTGTCCACCCTGCTGGTCGGCGGGACGGTGATGGGCCTGGGCGTGGCGGCGATGCACTACCTCGGCATGACCGCGATGCACGTCCAGGGGCAGGTCTCCTACGACCCGGCCACCGTGGCCGCCTCGGTCGCGATCGCGGTGGCCGCGTCCACCGTCGCCCTGTGGATGACGCTGAACATCACCGGCCTGCTCGCCTCGCTGGCCTCGTCGCTGATCGCCGGGGTCGCCGTGGTCTCCATGCACTACACCGGCATGGCGGCGGTCTCGGTCGTGCTGGACGACCGCACTCCGATCGGTGGCCTGCCGGCCTCACAGTTCATCACCCCGCTCGCGGTGGCGATCCTGGTGCTGCTCGCCCTCGGCGGCATCGCGCTGATGCTGTCGCCGCAGGACTCCTCGCTGTCGGGCCGGGCCGGCGCCGCCCGACCGGAACCGGTGCGGGTGCCGCTGTTCGACCGGCGCGGGTGATCCGTCGCCGGACGGACCGGACGGCCCGGCGCGGGGGGCTTCCCGCGCCGGGCCGTCGCGTCGTCCAGAGGTGTCCGGACACCGGTGCGGACCCATGGCTACGGGCGGGCGGCGGGGCGGCCGGTGCCCTGGACGGGGAGGACGCCGTCGCGGAGGCACCCCGTCGAAACTCCCCTCCACCGCTACGACTTCAGGACGGCCCCGGCCGGGCACGACACGCGACGTACCGCCGGGCGGAGGTGGTTTCCAGACGAACGGCCTAGCCGCGGGCGCGCTTCTCCGCAGATCGGGACGTACTGGTGAGGGCGCAGCAGCGCCGGAGGACCCCACCGTACGGAAGGACGCCAGGACGTGACCTCGCAGAACATCAAGGAGTTCAAGGAGAAGGTCGAGAAGCTCTACGATGACGAAACGAGCGACTTCAGGAAGAAGTTCGACGCGGCGATCAGGGGTCTGACGCCGCCCACGGTCTACCCGGACTCGGACGTCTACAAGGACTGGCGGGGAGCGAACGGAAAGACCCTGGCGGAGTTCTTCGTCGAGTGGTACGACTGGGCCTGGAAGCAGCCCCTCTCCGACGGACTGAAATACATCCGGAAGTTCAGCTGGATCAGCTACGAGAACGCCGCCGGGCTCGCGTTCGTGACCAGCGATTCAGGGCGTGACGTGCTGGCCGACTTCACCCAGCTGCAGGGCCGGCAGATGGACTCCGAGGACTCCGAGAAGCTGGTCCAGCAGTGGATCGACGAACTCGGCCCGAAGCGGATGGCCGACTTCAAGAAGGGGGACTGGTCGACCCTCAACAAGTTCTTCATCAGGGAGCTGACGGACACCGCCCGGCCGATCGACTACCCCGACGACCCCAGCGTCGTGACCGCTCCGACCGACTGCGTCATCAACATGGTCGTCGACAATCTGGCGCCCGATACGCCGCTGCCGATCAAGGCCGCCGTGACCATGAGTGTGAGCAGACTGCTCAACGGCTCCCAGTACGCCGAGAACTTCATCGGCGGCACGGCCGTGTCGTGCATCCTCATGCCCGACACCTACCACCGCTACCACGCCCCGGTCGGCGGCAAGGTGGTGGAGTCCAACGAGGACGTCCACGGCGTCTACTACGGGATCCGGGACTTCCCCGACCTGCTCAACAAGGGGAACGTCGGCTACGGGTACGACTACAGCCTGTTCGAGGACTTCCGCCGCGGCTACGCCATCATCAAGACGCCCTACCTGGACCACGAGGGGAAGCCGGACGGCGAAGGCTACGTCGCCCTGGTGCCCGTCGGCCTCAACTCGATCGGCTCCGTGAAGTTCCAGGAGAAGTTCCGGCGGATCGACGAGAAGTCGGCCCCGGTCGAGGTGAAGAAGGGCGAGGAGATCGGCTACTTCCAGTACGGCGGTTCGCTGAACATCCTGCTGTTCGAGGCGGGTCGGTTCCCCGCGCTCCAGCTGCTCATGGGCCAGCGCATCGGGGTCCTCCAGGAGGTCGCGCACACCGAGCGCCACTTCGAGCGCTACGTCCGCCCGCTGCCCGGGCGCGTCACGCCGGCGTCCTGACCCCTACCCCGAAACGGAAGGTGCCCCATGCCCCGTCAGCCCGTGTACTCGATCCCCGCGAACGTCGCCAACACCCAGATGCTCCACTTCTACCCCGACCCGGAGAAGAAGGAGGAGGAAGGACTCCCGAAGACCGTCCGGTCCTACGCCGGGTACGCGGACGTCAACATCCAGGACATTCCGGAGAGCCATTTGTTCTACTGGTTCTTCGAGAGCCAGACCTGTGACCCCAACATCGACGCCGACAAGCAGAAGGAGCTGATCGAGCAGACGCCCCTGTTGATCTGGCTCAACGGCGGGCCCGGCGCCTCCTCGCTCGCGGGACTGTTCCTCGAGAACGGCCCGCTGCGCATCGGTGACGACGCGGCCGGATCCATCTCGGTCAGCCCCGACACCTGGAACCAGGAGGCCCACGTCCTCTACTGGGACCAGCCCATCGGCTCGGGATACAGCTACTACGACGGTGACGACCAGGACGACAAGGGCTACGTCAAGGACGAGGAGACCCTCAGCCAGATGTTCTGGCTGGCACTGCAGCAGTTCTTCGCGACGTACCCGGAGTACCTGAAGTGTCCCCTGTACGTCTGCGGTGAGAGCTACGCCGGCAAGTACGTTCCGTACATCGCCAAGAAGATCCACGAGCAGAACCGCGGCAACACCGGAACGCACCTCAACCTGGCCGGCATCGCCGTGGGCAACGGCTGGATCAGGCCGGAGCTCTCCATCCGCGTCATGATCGACTACGCCTACGCGTCCGGATTCCTCGGCCTGGGCCAGAAGGACGTCCTGGACTTCGGCTACGCCAACTTCCAGGAGGCCCTCAGGGCCGGCAAGCTGAAGAAGGCCACCGATCTCGGGAACGGCCTGGTCAACGCCGTGCTGGCGTTCGGGGGCAACTTCTACCTCTACGACGTGCGCAGCTGGGACGGCCTGTCGGTGGGTGCGTTGCCCGCCTACCTGAACAGCGACGCCGTCAAGGCCTCCCTGCACGTCGACCACGAATGGCAGTTCGCGGACAACTCCGGACCGGTGGCCGACGCGCTGAAGGCCGACATCATGGCGGACGCCTCCCCGGTGTACACCGATCTCATCGACGCTCCGGAGAAGTACAAGGTCCTGCTCTACACCGGGGACTTCGACTCCGCCTGCGGCTACCAGAGCACCGAGGAGATCCTCGACGAGATCATGAAGGACGGCTGGCGCAACGCCGAACGGCTGATCTGGAAGCAGGCCCAGGGGCACCCGAAGGGCTTCGTCCGCACCCTGAAGAACGTCACCCAGGTCGCCGTGCCCGACTCCGGGCACGAGGTGCCGGCCTACCAGCCGCAGGTCTCCCGGGAGATGCTCTACAACTGGCTCTTCGACCGCCCCTTCCACGGCCAGGACCCGACGAGCGCGGTCCAGGCGATCCTCGACAAGGCCCAGCAGGACGCCGACCAGGAGAAGGAGTGAGCGGGCACCTCAAGCGGACGAAGGAGTCCGAGGACCTGACGGCGGCCACCGCGGTCCTCCGGAAGGGGTACGTCTGCACTCTCGCCCACGTCGACCCGGACACGGGCCGGCCGAGGTGCGTACCCATGGTCTACGCGTACCACGAGGAGGGGAACGAGAAGCTGCTCTACCTGCACGGCTCCGTCTACTGGCCGCCGGAGCCGAAGCTGAAGCCCTCGCTGCGGCAGCTGTGGAACGACGCCGGAGTCCCCGTCTGTCTGGCCGTCACCCTTCTCGACGGCCTGCTCGTCGGGCGCGCGGCGATCAGCACCTCCCTCGACTACCGCTCCGTGGTGGTGGACGGCCTCGCGAGGAAGGTCGATCCGAAGGACCGCGCGAAGGCGTTCGAGGCGCTCAGCGAACAGGTCATCCCGGGCCGGTGGCCCGAACTCCGCCCGATCAAGGAC
This sequence comes from Kitasatospora sp. NPDC058032, assembly GCF_042885845.1. Classification (NCBI taxonomy): domain Bacteria; kingdom Bacillati; phylum Actinomycetota; class Actinomycetes; order Kitasatosporales; family Streptomycetaceae; genus Kitasatospora; species Kitasatospora sp. NPDC058032. The sequence continues at coordinate 243,016 of NZ_JBHVRK010000009.1, forward strand.
GGCCAGGGCGGCAGGGAGGACGAGCTGGACACGGACGGGAAGAACACCCCCACCGTCGGGGTGCTCTCCGTCAGCCTCACGGAGAACGCGACGGTGCGGTTCAAGAAGCACGCCGCCGCCGAGCCGGAGCACGAGAACGAGGACGACTGGAAGCTCGGCATCTGGGGCGGCCTGCTCCCGATCCGCCAGGTCTACGGGCCGGCCCTCCCCGACTCGCACGTCAAGGACAAGGAGGCCGACCCGCCCGCCTCCGTCCAGCGGCTGATCGGCAGGACCACGTAGAACGCCGACGCCACGTCCTGCGAGCCGGGAACCGCTCGCAGGACGTGGCCGTCGCCGGTTACGCGCTGGTGCTGGTGGTGTCGTTGCGGCCCTCCAGGACGACGGCCGGCTCCAGCGGGGAGGCGATCTCCTGGCCCTTGCTGTGCGAGGCCCAGTCGCGGATGCCGACGAGGACCATGATGAAGAAGATCCCGTAGACGATGCCGGAGAAGTACAGCTCGGAGTGGATGGCGAGCGGCACGCCGACCAGGTCGACGGCCAGCCAGACGAACCAGAACTCCACGTACCGGCGGGCCTGGGTGTACATCGCCAGGATCGAGCCGACGAAGATCCAGGCGTCGGCGAGGACCATCCACCAGGGGGCGCCCGGGTAGAAGGAGGCGTCGGTCGCCTTGAGCAGCGCGGCGAACCCGAAGGTGCCGACGGCCATGACGCCGATCAGGGCCGCGCGCTCCTGCCAGGAGGCCCAGCGGACGTTGATCGTGCCCTCCTGCTGGCGGCTGCGCCGCCAGGTGGCCCAGCCCCAGGACGCCGAGGCGATGATGACGACCTGTCGGGCGGCGTTGCCGCCGAGGTGGACGTTGAGGCTGGCGATCAGCAGCAGGACCGATCCGAGGATCTGCACCGGCCAGGCGACGAGCGAGCGGCGCAGGGCGAGCCAGACGGTCGCGAGCGCCAGGAGGTTGCCGAAGAAGTCGGACCAGTAGACGGGGATGCCGAAGAAGCTGAACTGCTCGTTCAGCCACTGGAGTGCGCTCATGACCAAACACCTTTGTTTGCTGGGGGAACAAGCCTGGGTGTGAGCTGCGGCCCGGGACGGGGCCGGTGACGAGGCGTGGAGCGACGGTGGTGGGGGGAAGGACCGTGCGCGGGTGCCTCAGGGAGCGGTGCCGCGGTGCGCGGCGAGCGCGTCCTCGCGGACGCGCCGCCCGTGGTCCGAGGCGAGGAGGGCCTCGGAGCGCCGGACGTCCTCCCGCACGGCCCGTACCAGGGCGGCGGGAGAGGGGAACTTGACGGTGTCGCGGATCCGTTCGGCGAACCAGACGGTGACCCGCTCGCCGTAGACGTCCTCGTCGAGGTCGTGGCAGTACGCCTCGACGTGGACGTCGGCGGTGTCGCAGAAGGTGGGGTTGGAGCCGACGCTGATCGTCGCGGGGTGGACGGCGCCGGTGCGGTGGCGGACCACCCAGCCGCTGTACACCGCGGCCGGCGGGACCGGGGAGTCCGGGCCGGCCGCGATGTTGGCGGTGGGGAACCCGAGCCCGTGGCCCCGGCCGGCGCCGTGCACCACCGTGCCGGTGAGGTGCGGGCGGGCGTCCGGGGTCACGGGCACGGGGGTCTCACGCATGGGGCAGGAGCTCGCGGAACTGGCTGGTGTGGAAGACGAGCGGCTCCACGCCGGCGAAGAGTTCGGCGCTCAGCAGTTCCAGGAGCACGATCTCGTGGTCGCCGCCGTCGTACGTCGCGCCGACCCTGGCGGTCAGCCACAGCGCGGCGTCCTCGATGAGCACGGCGCCCTCGGGCGTCGCCGTCCACCCGACGCCGTCGAAGCGCTTGCCCTCGCGGGAGGCCAGGCGCCGGCACAGCGCGCCCTGGCTGTGGCTGAGCACGCTCAGCCCCACGACCGGGGCCGGCGCCAGCCGCGGCCAGGTGGTGGAGGTGCGGGCGACGCTGACGGCGACCATGGGCGGCTCCAGCGAGATCGAGACGAAGGAGCTCGCCGCGAACCCGACCGGCTCGTCCCCGCGCAGCGCGCTGATCGCGACCACGCCGGTGGGGTAGGCCCCGAAGGCCTGTCGCAGGGTCGCGGCGTCCAGTTCCGCCGGCGTGGACGTGCCGGCCGGATCGTGGGCAAGGGTGGCCATGGTCATCGACATCCTCTCGTCATCGTCTGGTCGCGGGTGCTGTTCTCAGTGCCGGTAGCGGGCGGCCGGGTGGCTGGCCGGCAGCGCCCGGTCGTCCGCGCCGGTGAGCCGCTCGCGCAGGCTCTCGCCCGCCGTGTACTCGCCGCGGAAGACGCCGCGCTTGCGCAGGATCGGCAGCACCGACTCGACGAACTCGACCGTCGAGGCCGGCTGGACGGCCGGGGAGAGCAGGAACCCGTCGAGGTCGGCGCCCTCGGCGAGCGCGCAGATCTCGTCGGCGATCTCCTCGGCCGTACCGACGACCGGGCGGGCGCCGACGCCGTGGGTGTGCCAGTCGGCGAGGACGTCGCCGACCGTCTTGCCGGCGAAGCGGGCCACCTGGGTCTGCGACATCTCGGTGGACAGCTCGGTCATGGGCGTGTCGGGCGCGTAGGAGGAGAGGTCGAGCCCGGTGAACATGGCGTAGCTGGCGACGGTGACCTCGGGCCGCTGGGCGTCCAGGATCCGCTGGTAGCGGCGCTCGGCGTCGGAGGTGCTGGCGCCGACGACGCAGGAGAACGCCGACATCACCTTCACCTGGTCGGCCCGGCGGCCGGCCTTGACCGCCTCCTCGCGGATGGAGGCGGTGTGCCCGGCGAGCTGCTCGACGGAGCCGCTGCCGACGAACATGCACTCACCGTGCCGACCGCCGACCCGGCGGCCGGCGGGCGAGGCGCCGGCCTGGAAGAGGACCGGGGTGCCCTGCGGGGAGCGCGCGGTGTTGCCGTAGCCCTGCGAGCGGAAGAAGGGTCCCTCGTGACTGATCAGGTGGACCTTGGCGGGGTCGGCGAAGCGGCCCTCCTTGTCCTTCTCCAGCGCGTCGGGCTCCCAGGCGCCCTCCCAGTACTTGTAGACGAGGTCGAGGAAGTCCTCGGCCATCCGGTAGCGGTCGTCGTGCGCCACCATCTCCATGCCGAAGGCCTTGACGGCGGTGTCGGCGGTCCCCGTGGTCACCACGTTCCAGCCGATCCGGCCGCCGGAGAGCTGGTCCAGGGTGGCCATCCGGCGGGCGAAGGCGTACGGCGGCTCGACGAGGACGGAGCCGGTCATCACCAGGCCGAGGTTGGTGGTCGTCGACAGCAGTGCGGAGGCCACCACCACCGGGTCGAGCCGCGGCAGGTCGAGGGTCTCCTCGGTGGCGATCGGCGGGCGGGTGCCGTCGATCTCCGACCAGCCCCAGGCGTCGGCCAGGAACAGGAAGTCCAGCTTGGCGTCCTCGCAGAGGGTGGCGAGCTCGCGCCAGTAGCCGAGGGTGTCGAAGAGGTGCCGCCGGCTGTCGGGGTGGCGCCAGGTGGCGGTGCCGCTCGCGTTGGTCTGGGCGTTCTCGAACAGGCCGATCTTGAGGTTCTTCATGGGGTGGTTCTCCGTAGTGCTGGTGAGGGACCCGTGGGGGGAGTTGTCAGGATGCGGAAGGGAGGGCGGGGGCGTCGAGCTGGGCCGCGTAGGGCATGGAGGACTGCGCCCCGAGGCCGGTGACGGCGTGCGAGGCGGCGCGCACGGCGCGCCGGACGGCGGTCGGCAGGGTGGCGCCGCGGCCGAGGGAGTCGGCGAGGGCGCCGCAGAAGGTGTCGCCGGCGCCCACCGTGTCGACCGCGTGCACACGCGGCGCGGGCACGTGGGTGACGCCGGCGCCGCGGGCCTCCCTGAGCAGGGCGCCGTCCGCCCCGAGCGTCACCACGACGGCCCGGGACGGGAGCGCGGCGTGCTCCAGCAGTTCCCGCGCCTCGGACAGGCCGGCGGGCCGGGCGGTCCCGAGCAGGGAGGCGAGTTCGCCGAGGTTGGGCACCAGGACGTCGACCGCCGCGAGCACCCCGGGGTCGACCGGGCGGGCCGGCGCGGGGTTGAACACGACGGTCCCGCCCTGCTCACGGGCGCGCAGGACCGCCAGGTCGACCACCTCGGGGACGATCTCGTTCTGCACCAGGACGACCTCGCCCGACGAGCGGACCAGCCGCGCGGGCAGGTCCTCGACGCCGAGCGCGGCGTTGGCGCCGGGGTTCACGACGATGGTGTTCTCGCCCGCGCCGTCGACGACCACCGCGGCGAGCCCGGTCGGGTGCTTCTCGTCGGAGCGCACCGCGGTGACGTCGATGCCCTCGGCGGCGAGCGCCGCCAGGATGGCGGCCGCGTCGGCACCGACCCGGGCCACCAGCCGCACCCGCGATCCGAGCCGGGCGGCGGCGACCGCCTGGTTGGCGCCCTTGCCGCCGGCGCCCTCGGCGAAGTGCCGTGCGAGCACGGTCTCGCCGGGGTGCGGCAGGCCCTCGACGCTCAGCACGAGGTCGCGGTTCACCGAACCGACGACGGTGATGGACGGCATTGGCGCTCCTTTGGGAGATCGATTTCCGACATGCTGTACCAGCACCCCCCGGCCGTCAAGTAGCCTCCTCGTGAAAAGACCGCCCCGATGTCGTGGCCCCCACCGTCCCCCCACCCCGAAGGACACTCCACGTGACTGCGCCCCGACTCCTCGACGTGGCCGAGGCCGCCGGCGTCTCCCGCGCGACGGCATCACGGGTCCTCGCCGGCACGCCGCGCAACGTCGACCCCGAGCTCGCCCGCCGCGTCGAGGAGGCCGCCCACCGGCTCGGCTACCAGGCCAACCACTCCGCGCGGGCCCTGCGCACCGGTACCACCGGCACCGTCGGCGTCGTCGTCCCCACGCTCGCCAACCCATACTTCGTCCAGCTCGCCGACGCCATCGCCCAGCACGTCCGGGCCGCCGGCGGCACGCTGATGGTCTCCGACGCGGCGAACGACCCCGCGATCGAGGCCGAGCAGATCGACACCCTGCTCGCCGGCCGGGTCGACGGCCTGTTCGTCGTCCCGGTGTCGGCCACCGAGTCCGGACCCGCGATCCGCAAGGCCGCCGCCCGCCGCCCGGTGGTGCTGTTCGACCGGTGGGCCACCGGCTCCGGCACCGTCGCCGTCACCCTCGACAACGCGGCCGCCGTCCGACTGCTCGTCGACCACCTGGAACGGACGGGCCGTCACCGGATCGCGCTGGTCGCCGCGGGGCAGGCCTCCTCCTCCGGCGCCGAGCGGCTCGCGGCCTTCACCGAGCTGCAGGGCGACGGCGCCACCACCGTCCTGCTGCCCAACTTCACCACCGACGCCGGGCGGACGGCGGGGCGGCGGATCGTCGAGCAGCGCGACCGGATCGACGCGGTGGTCTGCGGCGCGGACGTGCTCGCCGTCGGTCTGGTGAGCACGCTGCACCGCTGCTCGGTCGCGGTGCCCGGGAAGATCGCCGTCACCGGCTTCGACGACACCGAGATACTCGAACTCTTCGACCCGCCCATCACGTCCATCCGCCACCCGCTGTCCGCCATGGCCGAGCGCGCGCTGACGCTGCTTCAGGCGCCCAGCCGTGAACGGACCGAGCGGGTGGAGCGCTTCCAGCCCCAGCTCGTCGTCCGCGCCTCGACGGACGTCACCGCCTCCTGACCCCCGCCGCGCTGACCCCGCGTCACGCGGCAGGGCTCGCCGGACGGGCACGGGCCGCACGGGCCGGCAGCTTGCCCAGCTCCCACAGCAGGAGCAGCGCGACGGCGGCCAGCAGCGCCCAGCCGAACTGCCGGGCGTCGAGGTCGGTGGTCCCGAGGATGCGGTGGAACGCGTCCATCTGGGTGACCAGCACGGCCAGGACGAACTCCGCCAGGGCCGCGATGTTCATCTGCCGGCTGTCGAAGGTACTGACGGCCAGCACCGATCCGCGCTCACTGCGGCACTCGTAGGCGGCCACGATCAGGCAGAGCGCGAAGGCGGTGAACGCGATCGAGTTGCCGACCGGCAGGCTGTCGTAGTGCGACTCGCCCAGCTTGATCAGCCCGAGCAGGGCGATCGAGATCGCCAGCCCGGCGAGCCCCACGGTGAGCACGACGGGCCCGGTCAGCACCGACTCGCCGCGCGGACGCGGGACGCGCCGCATCAGGCCGGGGCTCTCCCGGTCGAAGCCCAGGGCGAAGCCGAACGGGGCGTTGACCACGAAGTGGATCCACAGCACCTGCGCCGGGGTGAACGGCTCCCCCGCCGCGAGGTTGAACACCGTGGCGCCGAGGAAGGTCAGCACGAAGGTCACCAGGAGCACCAGCACGAAGCGGATGTACTTGGTGAGGTTGTCGTAGAGCTTCCGGCCCTCCGCCACGGCGTGCACGATGGTGGCGAAGTTGTCGTCGGCGAGCACCATGCGGCTCGCGTTCTTCGCGACGTCGGTGCCGCTGCCCATGGCGATGCCGATGTCGGCGGCCTTGATGGCCGGGGCGTCGTTCACCCCGTCGCCGGTCATCGCGACGACGTCGCCCTTGCGCTTGAGCGTGTCGGCGAGCAGGACCTTGTGCTCCGGCGCGACCCGGCCGACCACGCCGATGGCGTCGATCCGCGCCAGCCGTTCGCCCTCGGGCAGGGCCGCGAAGTCCGCGCCGAGCATCGCCTCGCCGTCGATGCCGAGTTGGCGGGCGATGGCCGCGCCGGTGGTGACGTCGTCGCCCGTCACCATGCGGACCCGGATGTGCGCGGCCTGCGCGCTGGCGACCGCGGCCCTGGACTCCTCGCGCGGCGGGTCGACCATGCCGACCAGGCTGGTCATCCGCAGGTCGGTGACGAGCGCCAGCAGGTCGCCGTCCGGGTCGAAACCGGCCGGGTCCAGGTCGCGCACGGCCCCGGCCATCACCCGCAGGCCCTCACCGCCCATCCGCTCGGTCTGCGCCCGGGCGCGGGCCTCCAGGTCCCCGTCCCAGGGGACGCCCGCCCCGGCCGCGAGCGCGGTGGTGGCGCGGGCCGTCACGGCCGGGGCCGCGCCCTTCACGAAGCACCGCACCACCGGCCGGCCGGCCGCGTCCTTCGCCGCGTTGAAGGTGGCCATCAGCTTGTAGCCCGGGTCGAACGGCAGCGTGGCGAGCCGGGGGAAGCGCTCCCGGGTGGCCTCGATGTCCAGCCCGGCCTTGTGGCCGAGGACGAGCAGGGCCCCCTCGGTCGGGTCTCCGACGACCTGGCCCTCCACCAGCTTGGCGTCGTTGGCGATCAGGTAGGGCAGGACGGCGTCCTCGATGCCCGCCGAGGTGCCCACCGCGTGGTGGACCTTGCCGTCGAGGCGGTAGCCGGTGCCGGAGACGGTGTAGCGGTCGGTGGGGCTGAGGACCTCGACGACGGTCATCTGGTTCATCGTCAGGGTGCCGGTCTTGTCGGAGTTGATGGCCGAGGTGAAGCCCAGGGTCTCGACGGACGGCAGCTCCTTGACGATCGCGTGGCGCCCGGCCAGGTTGAGGCTGCCGACCGAGAGGATCACCTGGCTGACCGTCGGCAACGCCTCCGGGATGGCGGCGACGGCCAGCGAGACCGCGCTGACGAACAGGGCGTCCCAGGGCTGGTCGCGGCTGCGGCCGAGGGCGAACATCACGACCATGGTCAGGCCGGCCGCCGCCGCGATCCACAGCGTCAGGGTGTTGAGCTCCCGGGTGAGCGGCGACTGCTCCTTCTCGGTGGCCGAGAGCATCCCGGAGATCTTCCCCAGCTCGGTGCCGGATCCCGTCGCGGTGACGACGAGCAGTCCGCTGCCGTGCGTGACCGGGGTGTTCATGAACGCCATGTTGGTCTGGTCGCCGGGCCCCAGCCGCCCGGCGGTGAGCGTGCCCGCGTCCTTCACCGCCGGGACGCTCTCGCCGGTCAGCGCCGACTCGTCGATCTGCAGGGCGCTCGCGGCGACGATCCGCCCGTCCGCCGGGACCTCGTCGCCGGCCGAGACGAGCACGACGTCACCGACGACCAGCCGCTCCGCCGGGATCTCGGTCTCGGTACCGTCGCGCCGGACCCGGGCGGTCGCCTCCATCATCGACTTCAGCGCGTTCATCGCGCTCTCCGCCTTGCCCTCCTGGCGCAGGCCCACCACCGCGTTGAACAGCGTCAGCACCAGGAGCAGGACGGCGGTGGTCCACTCCCCGATCGCCAGCGAGACCACCGCCGACGCCACCAGGATGATCTGCATGTAGCTGCGGTACTGGTCCAGGAAGCGCAGCCAGCCGGGCCTCGGCTTCTCCTCGGGGAGCGCGTTCGGCCCGTTGGCGGCGAGCAGTTCGGCCGCCCGGGCGGCCGTGAGCCCCACCGCCGGGTCGACCCCGAGCCGGTCGGCGACCTCCTGCGGGGACCGCGCGTACCACGGGCCGGGCGCTTCGCGCCCCGAGGGACCGGCCTGCTCCGCCATCGCTGCTCCTCAAGGTCCGCGGTCGGTCCGCCGGCGCCCCCGCACGGGTCCGGCACTCCTCCGTCCGGCGCTCCTCCCGCGGGCCGCCGCGCCGCCCGGCCCGCGGGAGGGCTTCCTGCCACGCTGCGGCCACCGGGTGCCCCCGGCAATCCGGCGGCGTCCTTCCGGTGGCACCGGTCGCTCGTCCGGTGCCCGTGTGTGGCGGCGCCCGGGGTCCGGGCCGACGATGGGGCTGTCCCACGTCCCCCCTTCGGCCGGAGGCCCTGATGGCGACCCTGACGGTATGGCGCTTTCCCACCGCGGCGGGAGCCGACGAAGCGCTCGACACGCTCAAGCGGCTGCAGCGCCAGGAGCTGATCACGCTCCAGGACGGAGCCGTGGTCAGCTGGCCGGGGGACGCCCGCAAGCCCAGGACCCGCCACCTGGGCGACATGACCGGCATGGGCGCCCTGGGCGGGGCCTTCTGGGGCTTCCTGCTCGGAATGATCTTCTTTGTCCCGGTGCTCGGCGCCGCGATGGGCGCGGCCGGCGGCGCCCTGGGCGGCCACCTCGCCCATGTCGGCATCGACGAGGGCTTCATCCGGCAGGTGCGGAGCAAGGTGACGCCCGGCAGCTCCGCGCTGTTCGTCCTCAGCTCGGACGCCGCGCTCGACCCGGTCAGGGCCGCGTTCGAAGGGCTGCACGCCGAGCTCATCGAGACCGACCTGTCGGCGGACGAGGAGGCCCGGCTGCGCGAGGCGTTCACCGAGGGCGGGTGACCCCCGCCCCCGGATGTGACGCGGGACACAGGCCGGGACCTGTCACACTTCGCGGGGCCGTCCCGTCGGACAGGTGAACCCGTTCCACGACGAGGAGCACACCATGGATGCCCGTCTCGACTACTTCGGCAACGCCGTCGGGGCCAAGGTCCTGCGGCACATCAACTCGGCCGGCCGGGCGCTGTCCGACTCCGGGCTGCCGCACGCGACGCAGGAGCTGGTGAAGATCCGCGCGAGCCAGATCAACGGCTGCGGCTTCTGCACCGACATGCACACCAAGGACGCCGCGCACGCGGGCGAGAGCCAGCTGCGGCTGAACCTGGTGGCGACCTGGCGGGAGGCCACCGTCTTCACCGAGGCCGAGCGCGCCGCGCTGGAGCTGACGGAGGAGGGCACCCGGATCGCGGACGCCGCCGGCGGCGTCACCGACGAGGTCTGGGCGAAGGCCGCCGAGCACTACGACCAGGACCAGCTGGCCGCGCTGATCTCGCTGATCGCCGTGATCAACGCCTACAACCGGATCAACGTGATCAACCGGCAGCCCGCCGGGGACTACCGGCCCGGCCAGTTCGGCTGAGCCGGCTCCGACCGGGCGGACCGGCCGGCCGCGGTGCCCGCGCTTCCCGCGGGGCCGCGGCCGGCCGGCGCGCGCGTCAGGGCAGGTGGTCGGTCACCAGGGCGAGGTGGCCGGTGGGGTCCACGCCGCCGGGGCGGGCGAGCCGGGCGGCGAGGTCGTTGATCAGCAGGGTGCCCAGGAGGTAGTGGCCGAGCGCGAGTTCGGCGGGGGTGGAGTTCCCGCCCCGCAGGTCGGGCTTGGGCTTGCGGTCGGAGAGGCGGCACGGCGCCTCCGCCAGGACGTGCAGGTCGTGGGTCAGCAGCAGCCGCTCCCACCAGCCGGGGTCGTCGCGGAACAGCGCGCGCAGGCCCTCGTGGGCGGCCAGCCGGGGCAGGAAGTCGTGGATCGCCGCGCGGTAGCCCGGGTACACCGGCTGCCGGAAGCCCACCTGGTAGCGGTGGTCCGGCCCGCGGCGCACCGAGAAGCCGGTGCGCAGCGCGGGATCCCAGACGGTGAGGCTGAAGAGTGTCTTCGCCAGGTCGTAGACCGGGTCCCAGGGCTCGACGGAGCCGCGCGGGTCGATGAGGCGGAAGTCCTCGGCCGCCGCGCCGGCGCGGGTGGACAGCAGGACGTTGCGGGTGTTGGCGTCGCCGTGGGCGGGGGCCATCAGACGGGCGGGGGCCAGCCGCGCCAGCCGGCCGCCCAGCCGTTCCAGCACCAGGTGCGGGGCCCGGCACGGCACGCCGTTGACGGTGATCCGCTCGGCGGCCGTCAGCTCCCCCGGCAGGGCGCGGGCCAGGAGCGGCAGCCGCCGCAGGAACCGGCCCACGACGACGTCGGCGAGGTGGGTGGCCGGGGCGGGGTGGGTGCGCGCGGCGTAGCCGTCCAGGACCAGGGCCTGGAGCAGCGCCGGGTAGCGGCGGAAGAACTCCCGGGTGCCCTGCGGCGACTCCCGCAGGGGGGCCGCCAGGTCCGCGGAGGCGTAGAACGGCGTGGTGCAGGCCGCCCAGCCGTCGCCGTCGAGGACGTGCGGGACCGGCAGGTAGTGCGCGGCCAGCCGCGGGGCCACGGTGCGCAGCAGTTCGATCTGGCGCAGCTTCTGGCGGAAGGAGACCAGGTCGTGGCCGTCCACGGCGCCGGGTGCGGGCACCAGGACCTTGACCACCAGTTCCTCCCCGCCGGAGGTGGTGGCCCGGTGGACCCGGGCCGGTGAGCCGCCGTCCAGGATCTCCTGCCCGACCGTGAGGCCGAGGGTGTCGGCGACGGCGGCCAGGGCCGCCTCGTCGGTCCATCCGCCGGGCGGGCGGGGGCGGGTGACGTGCCGGTGGTCGGTCATCGCGGCCGCCTCCTCGGTGTCCGCTACCAGCGGATCGAGTCGATCAGCGCCGCGTGCAGCTGGGGGGTGCAGGCGGCGATGCAGGAACGCTGGTTCAGCGGGCCGATGTCCAGCAGCAGGGTGTCCCGCAGCGGTTTGCCGTAGGCGTCGGTGATGGTGACCCCGGCGCGTTCCGCCAGGTACACCGAGGCGGCGATGTCGTACGGGAACAGGTGCAGGATGCTCCCGTGGCCGACCCGGCGGAAGTCCGCCTCGGTGGCGGGGCGGTCGCGCAGCAGCCGGTTGCCGATGTCGACGTAGGCGTCCATCTGACCGGTGATGATGCGGGAGATGGAGAAGGAGGCGCTGTTGAACACGTACACGCCGCCGGTGTTGGCCGAGGCGTCGATCAGGTGGCCGTAGGCGTCGGTCATCAGCGCCGCCGGGTGGCCGTTGAACTCCAGCGACCAGAACATCCGCTCGGGCTCGGTGACGGCGGACAGCCGGGGCACCGGCGCGGGGAAGCCGCCGGACTCGACGCCGGTGCCGTCGGCGTCGGCGTACAGCCAGTGGCCGGTCTTGATCTCCTGGAGCATCGCGTACCGGATGTCGCCGATGGTGGGCGCCTCGGTGAAGGGGGCCGCGGCGATGGAGACGCAGGCCATCTCCAGGTCGGCGGCGGCGCCGCGGGTGCCGTCGATGGGGTCGATGACCAGCACGTGCCCGGGTGCCCGGCCGATGGTGCGCAGCCCCTCGCTCTCGGTGTAGACGGCCACGGGCTCGCCGCGCTCGCGCAGGAAGTCCCAGGCGGCCCGTTCCGCGAGCACGTCGACCGGGAACTCGGCGTCCCCGCCCTTCGCCGTGCCCGCCACGTAGCGGCTGCCGACCTCGTGCAGCCCGTCGCGCACGGCCGTCCGGATCCGCCCGGACAGCTCCTGGACGAGGCCCCTCATGAGACGACCGACAGGAAGAGCCGTTCCAGCAGATCGCACATCTCGTCCGCCTCCTGACGGGTCATGATCAGTGCCGGGCGGACCTTGAGCACGTTGCCGTGCCCGTAGAGCGAGGTCCGCAGCAGCAGTCCGTGGTCCAGGCCGCGTTCGGCGAGGTGGTTGGTGAGCCCGGGGTCGGGGCGGCCGTCGCGGTCCACGATGTCGATGCCGATCATCAGCCCGACGCCGCGGACCTCCCGGACGAACGGCACCCTGGTGGCGAGGTCGCGCAGCCGCTCCAGGACGTGGCCGCCGACGTCGCGCACGTTCTCCAGGAAGCCGGGGCGGCCGATGATCTCGACGGTCTTCAGGGCGGCCGCGGCGGCCAGCACGTTGCCGCCGAAGGTCGAGTTGATGTGGTGTCCCTCCACCCCGGTCAGCCGCTCCTCGGTCAGGAGGCCGGCGATGGGCATCCCCGCGCCGCCGAGGCCCTTGCCGAAGGTCATCAGATGCGGGGCGACCCCGAAGTGGTCGGCGGCGAACATCCGCCCGGTGCGGCCGAACCCGGTCTGGATCTCGTCGAAGACCAGCAGGATGCCGCGCTCCTCGCAGAGGTCCTTGAGTGCCTGCAGATAGCCGTCCGGCGGGACGACGTTGCCGCCGTTGCCGCTGATCGGCTCCAGCACCACGCAGGCCACCCGGCCGGTGCTCGCGTAGTCGATGAAGTCGTTGATCCGCTCGACGCACAGCAGGCCGCAGGTGGCCCGCTCCTGCCGGTAGAAGCAGCGCAGGCAGTGCGGGTCGGGGACGTGCACCACGCCGGGCAGGTGGGAGGGGAAGGGGGCGCGCCGGAAGGCGGCGCCGGAGGCACCGATCATGCCGAGGGTCTGGCCGAGGTGACCGCGGAAGAGCGTGACCACGTCGGACTTGCCGGTGTGCACCTGGGCGATCTTGACGGCGCTCTCGTTGGCGTCGGAGCCGCTCGCCGACTTCAGGTGCACCCGGGTGAGGTTCGGCGGCGATACCTCGGCCAGCTTCGCCACCAGGGCGTTCAGCGGCTCGGTCTGGAACTTGGAGGTGACGTGGATCAGCCGGCCGGCCTGTTCGCGGACCACCTCCACGATCTCGGGGTGGGCGTAGCCCAGGCTCAGGTTGAACGTCCCCGAGGAGCAGTCGAGATAGCGCCGGCCGTCGTCGGCCCGGAGGTACACGCCCTCGCCGCCGACCACCCGGAGGTCGTCGGGCCGGTAGTAGTAGTGCCGCAGCGCCGATCCGGCCTCCCCGCCGGACGGAGCCTTCGGTGCGGCGGTGCGTGCCGCGGTCCTCGTCTGTCGCATCGGTCTTCCTCCGGTAGCTCCGACAATTCCTGGCAGATCGACCTGCTCGAACGATTCGAACCGCAGATCCGCCTCGTGGAGATCGAGCGCGGCGGTCATCGCGTTCGGTATCGCGACGCACCGGATTCCGGCCCTTTTCGCGGCGCGCACTCCGCTGGGGGAATCCTCGAACGCCACCGCCCGCTCGGCGGGAATTCCGAGCGCGGCCAGCGCCGCGACATAGAGATCCGGCTCGGGTTTCGCGCCGGCGCGGTCCCCGTCGGCGCACTGCACGGTGCTCCAACCCTCGGCCATTCCGCACTGCCGCGCATATCTGGCGACCCATTCCCGGGTGGAGTTGCTGACGATCCCCCGGGAGATCCCCAGGGCGTCGACCGCCCCGAGGATCCGGTGCACGCCGGGCCTGCCGCAGAGCCCGCCGAGCAGTTCGCGCTGCCGCCGGTGGACGCGTTCCTGCAGCTCACGGCGGTCGGCCGTGCATCCGGTGGCCCGTTCGAGCCGCGTCCACAGCTCGGACCCGATGGTGCCGACGAGCGACGACCACACCTCGACCGGGAGCCGGTGGCCGAACTCCAGGAAAACCTCCGCGTGCGCGCGGAATATCTCGGACTCCGGATCCCACAGCGTCCCGTCGAAATCGAAGAGAAACGCATCCACGTCCTTCATCCACGGACACCTCCGTCGGGCGGCGGACGGCCGCGCGGCCAGGGGTCGGTGCACGGAGCCGAGGCACCGAGCGTCCATCATCGCCGAGCCGCTCCGCTCCCGCCATTCATGGTTCGTCAACGCACCCACGATCGGCGGACAAAACGGTGCGGCGGCGGGCGGATGGTGTTCGGCTGGGAGTGGCGCCGGCGACGGGCCGTCGCGAGAGTCGAGGAACGATGGACGAGGACACCCACTCCGCCGGTACGGCGGCTCCCCCGACCGGAACGGCGGCTCCCCCGGGCAGCGGGCCACGGGTCGCCGTGGTGGGGCACGTCGAATGGACCACGATCGCCGGTCTCGACGAGGTCCCCGCCGCCGGCGAGGTGACCCACGCCCACCGGCTCTGGCAGGGCCCGGCCGGCGGTGGCGCGGTGGCAGCCGTCCGGCTCGCCGAACTGGCCGGCACCTGCACCTTCTTCACCGCCCTCGGCGACGACCACGCCGGGCGGCGGTCGCGCGCCGAACTCGAACGGCGCGGCGTACGGGTCCTGGCCGCCGCCAGGCCAGGACCCACCCGGACGGCGGTGAGCATGGTCGACCGCTCCGGGGAACGCACCACCGTCACCCTCGGCGAACGCCTGCAGCCGGCCGCGGCCGATCCTGTCGACTGGGGGCAACTGGCCCACTACGACGCGGTGTTCTTCACCGCCGGGGACGCCGCCCTGCTGCGCCGGGCACGCCGGGCCTCGGTCCTCGTGGTGACCGCGCGGGAGTTCGGCACCGTACGCGAGTCCGGTGTCAGGGTCGACGCGCTGATCGGCAGCGGCGCCGACCCGGCCGAGCGCTGCGACCCGGCGCTGCTGCGCAGCCTGCCGGGCCTGGTGGTCAGCACGGAGGGCCGGCGCGGCGGCGTCTTCACCCGCAACGACCAGCCGCCCCGGCGCTACCGGCCCGCCCGCGCACCGGGCCCCCTGGTGGACACCTACGGGGTCGGGGACAACTTCGCGGCCGTCCTCACCTACGCGCTCGCCACCGGCGCGACCCCGGCCGACGCCCTCGACCTCGCCGCCCGGCACGGCGCGGCCTGCACCACGCAGCGCGGCCCGTTCGCGGCCCGGCCCGCCCCTCGGCGACGGGCGGTCGGAGTATGAGGACGGGCGCGCGGGAGGTGCCCACGGGCAAGCGGATCCTGCTGCTGTGGGACATCGACGGCACGCTGATCGACGGCGCCCACGTCGTCGCGTCGATCTACCCGCTCGCCTTCGAACGGCTCACCGGCCGGCCGGCCCGGCACCGCGTCGACATCGCCGGGCGGACCGAACTCGACATCATGGACGAGCTGTTCGCCCGGCACGGCGTCGACGCGCCCGCACCGGAACGGGTCGGCGCCGAGCTCTCCGCCCAGCTGCGCCGGCGGGCCGCCGAGCTGCGGACCGTCGGACGGGCCCTGCCCGGCGCCGCCGAGGCCCTGCGGGCCCTGGGCGCCCGGCCCGAGGTGGCCCAGTCCGTGCTGACCGGGAACCTGCGGGACAACGCCGCGCTCAAACTGGGGCTGTTCGGACTGGCGGGGTTCGTGGATCCCGCCGTCGGCGCGTACGGCGACGACGCCCGCGAGCGGGCCGCGCTGCTCCCGGTCGCCCGGCGGCGCGCGGCGGCCGTCCACGGAACCGACTTCGCCGCCCATGCCACCGTCCTGATCGGCGACACCCCTCGGGACGTGCACACGGGGCGCAGCGGCGGGGCACGGGTGATCGCCGTCGCCTCCGGCGCGAGCAGCGCCGAGGTGCTGCGGGAGGCGGGGGCGGACGTCGTGCTGGCGGACCTGCGCGACACCGCCGCGGTGGTCCGGGCCGTCCGGGCGCCGGGGCCGGCCGTGCGGAGCCCGCGATGAACGGCGGCCCCCGCCCGGTCGGCCTGGTCTCGGTCGTCATGCCCGCGCGCAACGCCGAGACGACGCTGGCCGCGCAGCTCGAGGCGCTGTGCGCGCAGACCTACCCGGACCCGTGGGAGGTGGTCGTCGTCGAGAACGGATCCGGCGACGGCACCCGCGCGCTGCTGCGGCGCTGGCAGCGGCGGATGCCGCGGCTGCGGGTGGCCGTCACCGAGGAGCCCGGCGTCAACCGCGCCCGCAACCTCGGCTGCCGGCGGGCCGACGGCGAGTTCGTGCTGCTCTGCGACGCGGACGACGTGGCGGCCCCCGGATGGGTGGCGGGCCTGGTCGACGCCCTGCGTTCCAGCCCGGCCGTCGGCGGCGCGCTGGAACGCCGGCTGCTCAACGGGCCGGTGGCCCTCGCCGCGCGGCCCCCGAAGAAGTCCCCCGCGCTGCTCGACACCTTCGGCTTCCTGCCCTACCCGGCGGGCGCCAACTGCGGGTTCCACAAGGAGCTGTGGAGCCGGCTGGGCGGCTTCGACGAGAGCTACCAGGGCGGCGGCGACGACACCGAGTTCTTCTGGCGCGCCCAACTGGCCGGGTACCGGCTGGCCTTCGCCCCGCACGCCGTCGTGCACTACCGGCACCGCGGCGACACCCGGTCCATCGTCCGCCAGTCCTACGGCTACGGGCGCTCGCACCCCAAGCTCTACCGCGACTTCGCCGCCCACGGCATGCCCTGCTCGCGGCCGGGCGACGCGGCCGGCGCCTGGTGGGCCCTGCTGCGCCGCTCCGTCGACCTGCTCGGCCCCGCCGACCGGCGCGCCGCCCTGCTGGCCCAGCTCGCCCTGCGCGCGGGCCGCGCCGTCGGCAGCGCCAGGCACCGGCGGTGCTACCTGTGACCCGCCCCCGGTCGGGTGAACGGGTGCCGGTCCGCCGGCCTTCCGGCCGGGACGGCACCGTACGACGGCAGCGTGTGGAGGAACCATGACAGCCACGACCCCCGGCCCCGCGAGCGGCCCGATCGTCCTCGGTGTGGACCCGGAGCCCGGGCCGATGGCCACCGCCTGGGCCGCCGACGAGGCCGAGCGCCGCAGGCTCCCGCTGCGGCTGGTGCACGCCGTCCCGTCGGTGGCCCGGGAGTTCCGCCCCTCCGACGAGGGCTCCTACCACAAGGCGCTGCGCGCCCGCGCCGACGAGGCGCTCGACCGGGCGGCCGCCGAGGCCCGGGCGCGTCATCCCGGTCTGGCGGTGACCACGGTGGTCGAGGAGGACGTCCCGGCGCCGGCGCTGTGCCGGGAGTCGGCGCGCGCCTCGCTGGTGGTGCTCGGCACCCGGCGGCTGAGCCGGGTCGCGGAGGTGCTCAGCCTGGCCTCGGTGACCGTCCCGGTGAGCGCGCAGGCCCGCTGTCCGGTGGTGGTCGTCCTCGGGCCGGAGCACTCCACCCAGGAGCCGCCCGTCGTGGTGGCCGGTGTGGACGGCAGCCCCGCCTCGATGACCGCCCTGCGCTTCGCGCTGGACCTCGCCGCGCGGCGCGGGGCCGCGCTGCGCGCCGTCCGGGTCCGGCCGCGCGCCGCCTTCGACCGGACCGATCCGTTCACCGCCGAGGGGGAGCTGCGGCGGGCGCTGATCGCCACCACCGAGGAACCGCACGCGCTGCACCCCGAGGTCGACCTCACCCACGAGGTGGTGCACGGCCACCCCGTGGAGGAACTCGCGCGGGTGTCCGAGCACGCGCTCGCCGTCGTGGTCGGCCGGCGCGGCGACGGCGGGTTCACCGGCATGCGGATGGGCTCCGTCCCGCACGGGCTGCTGCGGCGGGCCCGCTGCCCCGTCGTCACCGTCCCGGGACCGCCGGAGGACGGACGCTGACCGGTGCGGCGCCCGCCCCGCGGCGGCGGCGAACCCTCAGATCGCCAGGTCGCGGCGGTCCAGCAGGGCGAAGGCGGCGACCAGCCCGGCCACACCCACGCCGCAGAGGACGGCGAGCGAGGACCAGGGGACGGTGCCGTGGGCCAGCGCGTCGCCGGGCGTGTAGTAGTGGAAGGGGCTGAGGTAGCGCAGCGGCGCGGCCGGCTCCCAGGCGAGGGCCACGAAGTTGAGCGCGAAGCCGACCGCGCCGAACGCGACGGCGGCCCCGATCACGTGCGCCCGCCGCCGGCTCACCGCCGAGACGGCCAGCACCGGCCCGGTCAGGCAGAGCGTGAAGCCGCACCCCAGCAGTCCCGCGGCGAACACCCCGCCGATCGGGACGGCCGCCCGCAGGTCGGGCGAGAGCGCGACCCCGAGCGCCACCGTGGCGGTGGCCGCCGCGTTCAGCAGGACGGAGGCGGCGGCGAGCGCGGCGGTGCGCTCGGCCAGCAGCCGGCGGCGGGAGACCGGGCGGGTCATCAGCAGCTCGATGGTGCCGGACTCGACGTCGGCGGCGACGGCGGCCGCGCCCAGCGCTCCGATGGCGGTCAGCTGGAGCGCGATCCAGAACGGGTGGGTGAGCCCGGCGCCGAGCAGGCCGGCGTAGCTGGCGATGGAGACGTCGCCGTTGGAGCCGCTGAACGCCTTGAAGGCGTCCGGCGGGTTCTTCCCTCCGCCGAACAGGTCGGTGGGCGGCACGGTCCCGGTGATCACGACGATCAGGGCCTCGAAGACGACCATGCCGAACACCAGCGAGAGCAGCATCCGGCGGCGGCGGTGCAGGGCGAGCCAGACCAGGGGAAGCCGTCGGCTGACGGTGGCCCGGCTCATGACCGCTGCTCCGGGTCGGTGCCGGCGTCGGCGCCGGGCGCGGCAGGTGGTCCGGACGGACCGGGCGGCGCGGGCGGGTCCTCCGGCTCCTCGCGGGTGCGGTAGAGGTCGAGGAAGGCCTCGTCCAGACCGGCCTCCTCGACGGTGAGGTCGCCGACCGGCAGGGCCGCGAGCAGTTCGCGGACCGCGCGCACGACGTCGTCCGGCGGCACCAGGAGCTCCACCCGCGAACCGTCCCAGCGCGGGGACCAGCGTTCGGCCGCGCCCAGCGGCCGCTCGCCCCGCCCGTCGGTCAGCACCAGCCGGATCCGCCGGGCCCGGGCCCTGCGCAGGGCGGCCACCGACTGGACCGCGACCAGCCGCCCGCCGCGGATGATCGCCACCCGGCCGCAGGCCCGCTGCACCTCGGGCAGGACGTGGCTGGAGAGCAGCACCGTGCGGCCGGCCGCCGTCTCCTCGGCGAGGAGTTCGAAGAAGACCTCCTGGACGAGCGGGTCCAGCCCCTCGGTGGGCTCGTCGAGCACGGTGAGGGCCGGCCGGTGCTGCAGCGCCTGGACGAGGCCCAGCTTCTGCTTCATGCCCCGCGAGTACGCCCCCACCGTCTTGTCCAGGTCGGCCCGGGTCAGCTTCAGCCGGGCGCAGAGCTCGGCCTGCCGCGGCGCGCTCGCACCCTGGAGGTTGGCCAGCAGGTCCAGCGTCTGGCGGCCGGTGAGTTCGGGGTAGAGCCGCAGCTCGCCCGGGAGGTAGCCGATGGACGGCGACACCCGGCGGTGGTCGGCCACCGGGTCCAGGCCCAGGACCCGGACCGCGCCGGCGCTCGGCTTCAGCAGCCCGACCAGGCAGCGCAGCGTGGTGGTCTTCCCCGCGCCGTTGGGCCCGAGCAGGCCGAACACCTCGCCCGCGCCGATGTCGAGGTCCAGGCCGTCGACGCCGGTGCTGCGGCCGTAGCGCTTGGTCAGCGATCTGAGCTCGATCACCGCCGTACCCTCACCGGACATGCTCCACCTCCCGTGATGAGCGCGGCTCCATGGTTCCCGCGCCGGGCCGCCGCGAACCGGGCTGCCGCTCCCCCACCCTGCCCTGCGTACGGCCCGCGCGCACGGGCCGAACGGCCCCGCCCAGCGGGCCGGTGGTACCGGGCGGCGGGCCGATGGTACCGGGTGGCGGGTCGGTGGTACCGGGTGGCGGCGCGTCCGGTGGTGGGACGGCGGGGCGCCGTCGGGCGCGGGACGGCCGGTGTCCGGGGGCGGCGCGGCTAGCCTGTGGCCCGCCGACGACTCCTCATGCGGTGAAGGCAAGTGCCTTGAACAGTAATGCTTTTAATAAGTCTTTAGGCTCACCTGCCTTCCTCGGTGGCGGCAGACACGCCAGGCTTCGCTCTGTTTCCGCCGGACCGCGCGACCGCGCGGCCGGCTCCGCACGGAGAGGACTCCACGTGCCCAAGAGGCGACGTAGCAAGCTCCTGCTGAGCACCGTCACACTGGCGGCCCTGGGGCTGACCACCACCCAGGCACTCGCCGCGCCGCCCGACACCCCCGGACAGCGTCCGCACCAGGCCCGGCACCAGGCCGAGATCGGGCAGAAGCACGCGCAGAAGGTCCGGGGCGCCGGCGCCACCGGCCCGTCACTCACCGCCGGATCCGCGGCGCCCGGGGAGGACGAGGGCGACGAGGCGGAGAACTCCGCCGAGGGCACCGCGCAGTACACCGAGGCCCGCACCGCGCCCGGCGTGGTCGCACCCGGCGCCTACGGCGCGGCCTGGGCCCAGCTCCAGTCGCTGCCGCACACCGGCGGCACCTGGGACCACGTCACCGACAAGCCCTACAACTCCGACGACCCGCGCTACCGCGACGTCAACTCCAACTCCAGCGGCGGCTCCGGCTACGTGACCGGCCGAATCACCGGGATCGCCGCCGACGCCGACGGCCACGTCTACGCGGGCGGCGCCAACGGCGGCGTGTTCCGCTCCCGCACCGGCGGCGGCCAGTGGCAGTCCATCTCGGACCGCCTCCCGTCGCTCTCCACCGGCACCCTGAACCTGGACGCCGGCGGGCGCCTCTGGTACGCCACCGGCGAGTCCAACACCGGCGCCACCTCGTACGTCGGCACCGGCGTCTACGTGCTCGCCGACCCCGTGCACGGCGAGTTCCAGCCCGGCAACCGGGTCGGCGGCGCCGAACTGGAGTCGACCATCATCCACGCGCTGCGCTTCGGCGGCGCCAAGGTGTGGGCGGCCACCAGCCGGGGCGTCTGGAGCCACTCGACGACCGACCTGTCCGGCCCGTGGACCCTGGAGTTCGCCCCCAACCCCGAGTACCTGCCCGGCGGTTCAAAGGCGTCCGACCCGTCCGCGCCGTACCGGAACATCACCAACGACATCGCCATCGACCCCAAGGACCCGTCCAAGGTCGTCCTCGCCGTCGGCTGGCGCGGCGGCGACACCTCCAACGGCTTCTACAGCAAGGCCGCGGACGGCGGCTGGCAGCGGATCGGCTCGCTCGGCGAGCTGCCGACCGACGCCGCCGACGTCGGCAACGTGACCTTCGCCGCCTCCGCGGACGGCTCCCGCTACTACGCCATCGACCAGTCCCCGGCGGTCGCGGCGAGCGACCCGGACACCGGCCTCAAGGGCATCTACGTCTCCCGGTCCGGCTCCCCGTTCGGGCCGTGGACCCTGATCGCGGACAAGGACAAGCTCAAGAACTCCGGCTCCGCGCTCCAGGGCGAGGGCTACCAGCCCGGCATCCAGGCCTGGTACAACCAGTTCCTGCAGGTCGACCCGGCCGACCCGGACCACGTCTACGCGGGCCTGGAGGAGGTCTTCGAGAGCAAGAACGGCGGCTCCTCCTGGACCGTCCCGGGCCCGTACTGGAACTTCGGCTTCCCCTGCTGGAGCATCGACCCGGCCAAGCAGACCGGCGACTGCTCGCCGACCACCCACTCCGACCAGCACGCCGTCGCCATCGGCAGGTACAAGGGCAAGCCCACCGTGTACGTCGGCAACGACGGCGGCGTCTACAGCCGCCCGGTCAACGGCGCGGCCGACGCCTCCGGCCACGCCACGGACTGGAAGTCCCTGGCCGACGGCACCATCGACACCCTGCAGTACTACTCGGTCGGCGTCGGCAAGGACCCGGCGGACCGCTCGGGCCGGGGCGTGATCGTCAGCGGCGGCCTGCAGGACAACGGGGAGTCCATCCTGCGCGCCCGCGACAAGGTGATGGGCTCCAACTTCGGCGGCGACGGCGCCGACACCCTCGTCGACCCGGAGAACGGCTGCAACATCGCCGAGGAGTACGTCTACCTCGACCTGTGGGTCACCCAGAACTGCGCCGTCAACAACGGCGCCTGGACCACCGACCCGGCCAAGGCCACCTCCTACGAGGTCGCCCCGCCGGACAAGGAGAGCAACGCCGCGCGCTTCATCGCGCCGATCACCAGCGACCCGAAGGACGTCAAGACCTGGATCGCCGGCGGCCGGCACGTCTGGGTGCAGCACAACGGCTACGCGATCCGCAGCGGCGAGGAGTGGACCAGCGCCTACGACCTGGGCGAGGGCCACGTCGCCACCGCCGTGGCGACCGTCGACGGGACCGTGTACGCGGGCTGGTGCGGCCCGTGCAACAACCAGGGCTTCAGCCGCGGCATCGCGGTCGGGCGCACCGACGGCACCGGCTGGCACCAGCTGAACCTGCCGGTCGAGGGCACGCTGCCGAACCGCTACGTCTCCTCCTTCGCCGTCGACGAGAGCAACGCCCAGCACGTCTTCGTCGCCTTCAACGGCTTCTCCCGGACCTGGACCGAGGGCCCCGGCGCGGGCGTCGGCCACGTATTCGAGACCCGTGACGGCGGCGCCACCTGGACCGACGTGTCGGCCAACCTGCCCGACGTCCCCGCCACCTCGGTGCGGATCCTGCCCAACGGCGGCCTGGCGCTCGGCACCGACCTCGCCGCCTTCTACCGCGCCCCCGGCAGCGCCGACTGGCGCGTCCTGGGCCGCAACCTGCCCACCACCGCGGTGCAGCAGCTCAGGACCGGCCCCGACGGCAAGCTCTACGCCGCCACCTTCGGGCGCGGCATCTGGTCCTTCGACCTGCGCCGCCTCGGCCACGGCCGCTACGACGAGACGGAGGACTGACCGCTCCTCCCCTTCCCCGGTCCGGCCCGCGGAGCGTTCGAGCGCCCCGCGGGCCGGACCGCCGTGCTGCCCTGCGCGGGCGCGACAGTGACCGTACGTATCGGGGCAAGTGCGGCTCCGCATCCGCTCATAGCCTCGTGGGCCGAGTACCCGGGTACCCGAGTACCACCGAGAGCAGGGAGCGAGACCATGGCAACAGTGGCGACGGAGGAGACCCCGGTGCGGGGACCGGAACCGGAGGTGGCCGCGGCGGCGGCGCGCACGGGCGCGACGGAGGCAGGCGGCGCCGCGCCCGACCTGGACGCGATGACACGGATCACCCTGCGGCCCATCGCCTCCCCGATGCCGCTGGGCTTCTTCACGGTGGCCATCTCCTCGGCCGTGACCAGCAGCCTGCAGCTGGGCCTGATCGACGGGGCGTACCGGCAGGCCGTGGGGCTCACCGTCTTCGCCGCCTTCGTTCTCCAACTGCTGGTCAGCATCCTCGCGTTCGGCGCGCGGGACGTCATCGCGGCGACGCTGATGGCGGGCTTCGCCGGTACCTGGCTGTCCAACGGCCTGGTCACGGCGACCAACGCCCACGGCGGGGCGCAGGTGCTGGGGGTGATGAACCTGGTGTTCACGGTCTTCGCCGCGCTGATGGCCTCGGTGGCACGGCCGAAGCGGGTGCTGTGGGTGCTCCTGATGATCGCCGTGCCGCGCTACTTCGTCGCCGGCCTCCACGGGGTCTCGGGCGTGCACTGGCTGGGCCAGGCCGCCGGGGCGCTCGGCATGCTGCTCGCGGCGGTCGCCATGTACGCCGCCCACGCCCTGCTGCTGGAGGAGCTCCGAGGCAAGGAGGTCCTGTGGATCGGGCGCAGCGGTCCGGTGCAGGAGGCCATGCACGCGGCGCTGCCCGGCCAGCTGCGGCGGCTGGAGACGCAGGCGGGAGTGCGCCGGACCCTGTAGCGGGCGGCGCGGGACGGGCCCCGGTCGGCCCGGAGCGGGCGGTGCCGCTCCGGGCCGTCAGGTGGTGGGGCCCGGCACTCAGGGGGCGGTCAGGCGCTCGGTCATCACCTTGATCACCGCGGCCTGGTGGTCGGCCAGGTAGAAGTGGCCGCCGGGGAAGACCCGCAGGTCGAAGCGGTCCTCGGTGTGGTCGGCCCAGGCGGCGGCCTCGTCGACGGTGACCTTGGGGTCGTCGTCGCCGACCAGGGCGACCAGCGGGCAGCGCAGGGCCTCGCCGGGCTCGTAGACGTAGGTCTCGGCGGCCCGGTAGTCGGCGCGGGTGGCGGGAAGGATCATGCGCAGGATCTCCTCGTCGCCGAGCAGCCGGGCGTCGGTGCCGCTGAGGCCGCGCATCTCGGCGATCAGGCCGTCGTCGTCGCGCAGGTGCACCGTCTCGGTGCGGTGGGTGGAGGGGGCGCGGCGGCCGGAGGCGAAGAGCGCCGCCGCGACCAGTCCCTTCTCCCGTTCCAGGCGCCGGGCGACCTCGAACGCCAGGGTGGCGCCCAGGCTGTGGCCGAAGAACGCCAGCGGCCGGTCGGTCCACGGCAGGAGCGCGGCGGCGACCTGGTCGGCGAGGTCGGGGACGGTGTCGAGCAGCGGTTCGGTGCGGCGGTCCTGGCGTCCGGGGTACTGGACGCACAGGACGTCCACGGACGGCGGCATCGCCCGGGCGACCGGGAGGAAGAAGCTCGCGGAGCCGCCGGCGTGCGGCAGGCAGACCAGGCGGACCCCGGCGTCCGGGCGCGGGTCGAACCTGCGGATCCACCGGTCGTCGTCAACGGGAGGGTTCACGGGAGGTGTTGTTCCTTCGGTCGTGGGTGGAAGGGGGGTGCGGGCAAAGGGCGCGCGGTCGGCGGTGGTCACTCCTCCACCGGGCCGAGCCGGCCCAGCCACGCCTCGACCGCCGCGGCGGCCTCGTGAGCATGACGCTCCATCAGGGTGTAGTGGTTGCCCGGCACTTCGGTCACGGTCTCGGCGTGTTCGGGAGCGGCGGGGCGGTCGTCGGTGTCCGCGTCCTCCCGGGCCATCCACTCCGCGGCCCGGACCACCAGCGTCGGGGCGGCGGCCCGCGGGGCGTCCCAGTCCTCGAAGATCCGCAGGTAGCCGCCCATCGCGGTGAGCTGGGTGCTCGGCGCGGAGACGAAGCCGAAGCGCTCCGACTGCCCCTCCACCACCGCCGACTGGAAGCGCTCGCCCATCCGCTCGCGCCGGGTGAAGCTGTCCAGCATGACGATTCCGGCCACCGGACGGCCGAGCCGCTCCAGGTGGCAGGCGACGGCGTGCGCGACCCAGCCGCCGGAGGAGTAGCCGAGCAGCACGACCGGCCCGCGGCCCACGGAACGTTCGATGGCCGCGGTGTGCACCTCGACCAGCGCGGCGATGTCCTCGGGCAGCGCCTCGCCCGGGGCGAAGCCCGGCTCGGGCAGCGCCCAGATGCCGCGCCGGCCGCCGAACGCGGCGGCGAACCGGGCGTACTGGTGGACCCCCGAAGGCGCCATGTACGGGCCCAGGCAGACGAGTTGCGGCCCTTCCTGGCCCTGGGCGAAGCGCACCGGCGCGGGCAGGTGGTCGGCGGCCGACGCGGCGGTGAAGACCGGGCGCAGCCGGGCGGCGGCGGTGACCAGCTCGATCCCCTCGGCCATCCGGCCGAGTTCACCGGCCCGGCGGTAGAGCGAGACGAGGAGGTCCTGCGACTCCGGCGACTCCGGCGACTCCGGCTCCCGGGGCTCCCGGGGCGCCCGGGGGTCCGCGGGCTCCTGGGTCCGGGGCTGCGGCGACTCCGGCCCGCCGCGCTCCGCCAGCAGCGACAGCAACCGCTGTCCGACCTCGGCCGGGGTACGGTGGTCGAAGGCCAGTGTGCTCGGCAGCCGCAGGCCGCTGGCCCGGCTGAGCCGCTTGCCGAACTCGACCGCGGTGAGCGAGTCGAAGCCCAGCTCCAGGAAGACGTGCTGGGCCTGGACCGCCTCCTTCGAGGGGTGGCCGAGCACGGCGGCGGCCTCGCCGCGGACGAACTCCACGATCTCCGAGGCGTGTTCGGTGACCGCCAGCCCGGCCAGCCGGCGCAGCAGGGGAGGCTCGGCGCCGTCCTCGGCGGTGTCCGCGCTCTCCCGGGCGGCGAGCAGCCGGGCCACCTCGGGCAGTTCACCGATCAGCGGACTGGGCCGGGCCGCGGTGAAGCCCGGGACGAAGCGCTCCCAGTCCACGGCGGCCACCACCAGCGTGGTGTCCTCGTTCTCCACCGCGCGGCGCAGCGCCAGCACCCCCAGCTCGGGGCTCATCGGCTCCAGGCCGCGCAGCCGCAGGCGCTCCCCCGCGGCCGCGTCGACCATGCCGCCGCCGCCCCAGGCGCCCCAGGCGACGGAGGTGGCGGCCAGCCCGCGGGCTCGGCGGTCCTCGGCCAGCGCGTCCACGAAGGCGTTGGCGGCGGCGTAGCCGGCCTGGGCGCCGCTGCCCCAGGCGGCGGCGCCGGAGGAGAACAGCACGAACGCGTCCAGCGGGCGCTCGCCCAGCAGTTCGTCCAGGTGCGCGGCGCCCAGCGCCTTCGCGCCCAGCACGGCGGCGAGGTCCGCCTCGGTGGTGTCCTCGAGCAGCGCGGGCGCGCCGCCCACTCCGGCGGCGTGCACCACGGCGCTGAGCGGCGCCAGGTCGTCCAGCGACGCCACCAGTTCGGCCACCGCCGCCCGGTCGACCAGGTCGCACGCGGTGATCGTCACCTTGGCGCCCAGCGCCTCCAGTTCGGCGCGCAGTTGCTCGGCGCCCGCCGCGTCGGCCCCGCCGC
This sequence comes from Kitasatospora sp. NPDC058032, assembly GCF_042885845.1. Classification (NCBI taxonomy): domain Bacteria; kingdom Bacillati; phylum Actinomycetota; class Actinomycetes; order Kitasatosporales; family Streptomycetaceae; genus Kitasatospora; species Kitasatospora sp. NPDC058032. The sequence goes on from NZ_JBHVRK010000009.1 coordinate 269,463, forward strand.
GACTGGCCAGCACCAGGTGCTCGGCGCCGTCGGCCGCGAGCCCGCGGGCCACCTGGCCGCCGATGAAGCCGGTGCCGCCGGTCACCAGCACGGTGCCGCGCACCCGCCAGGGCCGGACGGGGGCGCCGGCCGGGCGCGGGGCCCGCACCATCCGCCGGGCGTACGTCCCTGCGGCCCGCACCGCGACCTGGTCCTCGGCCGTGGCGCCGGCGAGCACGGCGGCCAGGCGGCGGGCGATCCGGCCGTCCGTGGGCGTCGCGCCGGCGGGCAGGTCGACCAGGCCGCCCCAGCGGGCGGGCAGCTCCAGGGCGGCGACCCGTCCCAGGGCCCAGACCTGCGCCTGGGCGGTGCCGAGGGCGCCGGTGCCGAGGACACCGGTGTCGTGGGCGACGGTGTCGTGGGCGCCGGTGTCGTGGGCGCCGGTGGAGACCGCCGACCGGGTGGCACACCAGAGCGGGGCCCGGACCCCGGCGTCGCCGAGCGCCTGCACCAGTGTCAGGGTCCCGGCCAGGCCCCGGGACAGGCCCGGGTGCGCGGGGTGGAGCCGCTCGTCGAGCGCGAGCAGCGACAGCACACCGCCGGGGCCGCGCCCGCCGAGGCCGCCGGCGGCTTCCCGCAGCCGCCCGGCCAGCGCCGCCCGGTCCTGGCCGTCGGCCACCGTCAGCCGGACGATCTCGCCGCCGTGCCCGGCCAGGGCGTTCAGCGCCAGCTCGACGGCGGGATCGGCCGCCGGCTCCTGCGGCAGCAGCACCAGCCAGGTCCCGGCCGACGCGGGCGGCGCCGGCTCCGGGAGCACCTGCCAGTCGATCCGGTACCGCCAGCCGTCCGCCTCGGACTCCTCGCGGCGGCGCCGGTGCCAGGAGGAGAGCGCGGGCAGGGCCGAGCGCAGCGTGGCGTCCTCGGCCAGCCCGAGGTCCCCGGCCAGCGCCGCCAGGTCCTCGCGCTCGACGGTCGCCCAGAACTCGGCGTCCACCGCCGAGCCCGCCGCCGGCTCGGTGGGCCGGCCGACCGCCGCCTCCAGCCAGTAGCGCCGGCGCTGGAAGGGGTAGGTCGGCAGGTCCACCCGCCGGGCGTCCCATCCGGCGAAGACCGCGGACCAGTCGGGCCGCACGCCGCTGGCCTGCGCCTCGCCCAGCGAGGTCAGGAAGCGCCGGGGGCCGCCGTCGCGGCGCCGCAGGGTGGGCACCACGACCGGCGGCAGGCCGCGCCGCACGGTGGCGGTCTGCGCCCGGTCCTCCTCCTGCGTGACGGCGTCGATGGTCTCCTGGAGGCCGAAGGCCAGCACCGGGTGCGGGCTGACCTCGACGAAGACCTGGTGGCCGTCGTCCAGCAGCCGCCGGGTGGCCTGCTCGAACCGCACGGTGCGGCGCAGGTTGCGGTACCAGTACTCGGCGTCCAGTACCGCGCCCTCGATCAGCTCGCCGGTGACCGTGGAGCGGAACGGCACGACCGGCACCTTCGGGGTGATCCCGGCGAGCATCCCGGCGAGTTCCTCGCGCAGGACCTCGACCTGGGGGCAGTGCGAGGGGCAGTCGACCCGGACGCGCTTGGCCGCCACCCCCTCGGCCTCGCAGGCGGCCAGCAGTTCGTCCACGGCGTCGAGGTCGCCGGCGACCACCACGCTGCGCGGGCCGTTGACCGCGGCGACGCTCAGCCGCCCCTCCCACTGCCCCAGGCGCCCGGCGGTCTCCGCCTCGGGCAGCGGCACCGAGACCATGCCGCCCGGCAGCCTGGAGAGCAGCCGGCTGCGCAGCGCGACGATCCGCGCGCCGTCCTCCAGCGACAGCGCGCCCGCGCAGCAGGCGGCCGCGATCTCGCCCTGCGAGTGCCCCACCACGGCCGCGGGCCGCACCCCGCACGAGCGCCACAGCTCGGCGAGCGACACCATGACGGCCCAGAGCACCGGCTGGACCACGTCGATCCGGTCGAACCCGGGCGCGCCGGGTGCCTCGCGCAGCACGTCCTCCACCCGCCAGTCCACGAACGGGGCCAGCGCCCGGGAGCAGGCGGCGACGCTGTCCCGGAACACCGGGGAGCTGCCGAGCAGCTCGACCGCCATGCCGGACCACTGGGAGCCCTGGCCGGGGAAGACGAACACCGCCTTCGGCTCGCCGCCGGCCGTGCCGCGCGCCACCAGCCGGTCGGAGCCGCCGCTCGCCAGCGCCTCCAGCCCGGCGGTCAGCTCCGCCCGGTCGGCGCCCACCACGACCGCCCGCTGCTCGAAGGCCGAGCGCGTGGTGGCGAGCGAGTAGCCGAGGTCCTGGACGCGCAGCTCGGGCCGGGCGCGCAGCAGCGAGGCGAGCGAGGCCGCCTGCTCCTCCAGCGCGCCGACCGTGCGGGCGGCCAGCGGCAGGGCCACCGCCACCGGCTCCAGCGGCACCTGCCGCGCGACGACCCGGGCCTCCGGTGCCGGTGCGGGGGTGTCGGCCGGCGGGGCCGGGTGCGCGGTGGGAGGCTCCTCGATGATCACATGGGCGTTGGTGCCGCTCATCCCGAAGGAGGAGACGCCGGCCCGGCGGGGCCGGTCCCGCTCCGGCCAGTCGACGGCCTCGGTCAGCAGCCGCACCGCCCCGGCCGACCAGTCGACGTGCGGGGTGGGCTCGTCCACGTGCAGGGTCTTCGGCAGCAGCCCGTGCCGCAGCGCCTGGACCATCTTGATGATGCCGCCGACCCCGGCCGCCGCCTGGGTGTGACCGATGTTGGACTTCAACGAGCCCAGCCACAGCGGGCGTTCCTCGGGCCGGTCCTGCCCGTAGGTGGCGAGCAGCGCCTGCGCCTCGATCGGGTCGCCCAGCGTGGTGCCCGTGCCGTGCGCCTCGACCACGTCGACCTGGTCCGCGCTCAGGCCGGCGCCGGCCAGCGCCCGGCGGATCACCCGCTGCTGGGCGGGACCGTTCGGGGCGGTGAGGCCGTTGGAGGCGCCGTCCTGGTTGATCGCGCTGCCGCGCACCACCGCCAGGACGCGGTGCCCGTTGCGCTCGGCGTCCGAGAGCCGCTCCACGAGCAGCAGACCGACGCCCTCGCCCCAGCCGGTGCCGTCCGCCGCCGCCGCGAAGGCCTTGCAGCGGCCGTCGGCGGCGAGCGCGCGCTGGCGGCCGAACTCCACGAACGCGCCGGAGTTGGACATCACCGTGACGCCGCCGGCCAGCGCCATCGTGCACTCGCCCTGGCGCAGCGACTGGACGGCCATGTGCAGGGCCACCAGCGAGGAAGAGCAGGCGGTGTCCACCGTGACGGCCGGGCCCTCCAGGCCGAAGGTGTAGGAGATCCGCCCCGACACCACGCTGGCCGCGTTGCCGGTGCCCAGGTAGCCCACCACGTCGTCGGAGACGTCCAAGCCGCGCTGGAGGTAGTCCTGGTAGCCGGTTCCGACGAACACGCCGGTCGAGCTGCCGCGCACCGTCGTCGGGTCGATCCCCGCCCGCTCGAAGAGTTCCCAGGAGGTCTCCAGTAGCAGGCGCTGCTGCGGGTCCATCGCCACCGCCTCACGCGGCGAGATGCCGAAGAAGGCGGCGTCGAAGTCCGGCATGTCGTGGAGGAAGCCGCCGGAGCGCGCGTAGGTGGTGCCCGGGTGGTCGGGGTCGGGGTGGTAGAGCGCGTCCAGGTCCCAGCCGCGGTTGGCGGGGAACGCCGACATCGCGTCGGTCTCCGCGGCCACCAGCTGCCACAGGTCCTCGGGGCTGCGCACGCCCCCGGGGTAGCGGCAGCTCATCGCCACGATCGCGATCGGCTCGTCCTCGGCGGCGCGCACGGTGCCGTCACCGTGCCCGTCGCCGGTGCCGGGCTCGGGAGCGGAGCCCAGCAGTTCGACCAGCAGCAGGCCCGCCAGCGCGACGGCCGTGGGGTGGTCGAACACCACGGTGGTGGACAGCCGCACGCCGGTGACCCGGGTCAGCCGGTCGCGCAGTTCCACGGCGGTCAGCGAGTCGAAGCCCAGCTCCCGGAACGGCCGACCCGGTTCGACCAGGTGGGGACCGCGCAGCCCGAGCACGGCGGCCGCCTCGGCGCGGACCAGCTCCACCAGGGTGCGGTCCCGCTCGGCGGGCTCGGCGGTGGCGAGGGTGCGACGCAGGGCGGCGGCCTCGTCGGAGAGGTCGTCGGGGCGCGCTTCGGCGGCCGGCCGCAGGGCCGCCCGGGCCTCGGGCAGGTCCGCCAGCAGCGGGCCGGGGCGGGCGACGGTGAACGCGGGCGCGAACCGCTCCCACGCGATGTCGGCCACCGTCACGGCGGTCTCGCCGCGCTCCAGCAGCCCGGCCAGCGCGGCGATCGCGGCGTCCGGTGCCATCGGCCGCAGGCCCCGGCGGCGCAGGCTGTCGGCGACCTCGGCGGAACCGGCCATGCCCGACTCGGCCCACGGGCCCCAGGCGACGGCGGTCGCCGCCAGACCGCGGGCCCGGCGCGCCTGGGCCAGCGCGTCCAGGTAGGCGTTCGCGGCGCTGTACGCGCCCTGGCCGCCGCCGCCCCAGACCCCGGCGATCGAGGAGAAGAGAACGAACGCGTCCAGCTCGCGCCCGCCCAGCAGCTCGTCCAGGTGGGCCGCGCCGGCGGCCTTCGCCGCGACCACGGCGGCGAACCGCGCCGGGTCGGTGTCGGCGAGCATCGCCGCGGTGTCGACGCCGGCCGTGTGGACCACGGCGGTCAGCGGGTGCTCCGACGGCAGTCCGGCCAGCAGCCGCGCCAGCGCCTCCCGGTCCGTCACGTCGCAGGCGGCGATCGTCACGCGGGCGCCGGCGGCCTCCAGCTCGGCGCGCAGTTCGTCCGCGCCCGGGGCGGCGGGGCCGCGCCGGCTGGTCAGCACCAGGTGCTCGGCGCCGCGGCCGGCCAGCCAGCGGGCGACGTGGCCGCCGAGCGCGCCGGTGCCGCCGGTGACCAGGACGGTGCCGCGCGGCGTCCACCCGTCGGCGGGCGCACCGTCGGCGGACGGGCCGTCGGCGGGCTGTGCGGCGGGGGTGAGGCGGGTCAGCCGCCGGGCCAGGACGCCGGCGTCACGGACGGCCACCTGGTCCTCGTCGCCGCCCGCCGTGAGAACGGCGACCAGCCGGGTCAGCGCCCGATGGTCGACGTCCGACGGCAGGTCGACCAGGCCGCCCCAGCGGTCGGGGTGCTCCAGGGCCGCGACCCGGCCCAGGCCCCAGATCTGTGCCCGGGCCGGATCGGTCGGCTCGTCGGACCCGCCGACGGAGACCGCGCCGCGGGTCGCGCACCAGAGCGGCGCCGCGACGTCCGCGTCGCCCAGGGCCTGCACCAGGGTGAGAGTCGGCGCCACGCCGGCGGGCAGCGCGGCGTCCGCCGCCCCGGTCCCCCGGTCGTCGCCCAGGGCCAGCAACGAGACGACGGTGCGCAGCGGCGTCTCGCCGTCGGCGGCCTCGCGCAGGCGGGCGGCGAGGGTCCCGCGGTCCTCGGACTCATCGACCTCCAGCCGCCCGACCTGCGCACCTCGTGCCGCCAGGGCCGCCTGCAGCGCGTCGGCGGTGGCCCGCGCGCCCGTGCCCGCGGGCGCCAGGAGCAGCCAGCGGCCCTGTGCTGCGAGAGGCGACGTGTCCGTGGCATCCGGCAGCGGGGCCCAGGTGACCTCGTACTCCCAGCGGTCCGCCGTCGGCTGCTCGCGCTGCTCCCGGGCGGCCGACTCCAGCCAGTACGACTCGCGCTGGAAGGCGTAGGTCGGCAGGTCGATCCGCCGGGCGCCGGTGCCGGCGAGGACGGCCTCCCAGTCGAGGGCGATGCCGTGGGTGTGGAGGTGGGCGAGGGCGGTGGTGAAGCTCTCGGCCTCGGGGCGGTCGACACGCAGGGCCGGGACGGCGACGGTGTCCGTGTCGGCCACGGTCTCCTGAACCATCGGGGTCAGGCCGCCGGGGCCGATCTCCAGGAACGCCGTCACACCGTTGGCCGCGAGCGTCTGGACGGCGTCGGCGAACCGGACGGCGTGCCGGACGTGCCGCACCCAGTAGTCGGGGTCGGCCAACTCTTCGGCGGTGAGGAGCTTTCCGGTGAGGGTGGAGACGATCGGCCGGCTCGGCTCGGCGAAGGTGACGCGCTCGGCGACCTCGCGGAAGCGGGCGAGCATCGGCTCCATCAGCGGCGAGTGGAACGCGTGCGAGACGGCGAGCCGCTTGGTGCGGCGGCCCTCGGCCGCGAGCAGCTCGGCGACCTCCTTCACCGCCTCCTCGGCACCGGAAATGACCACCGAGGAGGGGCCGTTGACGGCCGCGATACCCACCAGGTCCTCACGGCCGGCCAGCAGCGGCGCCACCTCGTCCTCCGAGGCCTGCACCGCCACCATCGCACCACCCGACGGCAGCTCCTGCATCAACCGGCCACGCATGGCGACGAGTTCGGCGGCGTCGGCCAGCGAGAGGGCGCCCGCGACATGGACGGCGGCGAACTCGCCGATCGAGTGACCGGCGAGGAAGTCCGCCCGCACACCCCACGACTCCACCAGCCGGAACAGCGCCACCTCCACCGCGAACAACGCCGGCTGCGTGAACTCCGTCCGCGCCAACAGCTCCGCGTCCTCCCCGAACACCACCTCACGCAACGACCGGTCCAAGTGGACGTCGACCGCAGCGCAGACCTCGTCGAACGCCGCCGCGAACACCGGGAACGAAGCGTGCAGCTCACGCCCCATCCCCAGCCGCTGACTACCCTGCCCCGAGAACAGGAACGCCGGCCCGCCGTCCCGGCCGGTCACCCCCTCGACGACGTGCGGCGCCGGGGTCCCCGCGGCCACCGCCCGGACGCCGTCGAGGAGTTCGACGAGGTCCGAGCCGACCACTACGGCACGGTGCTCCAGCGCGGCCCGCGAGCTCGCCAAGGTGTGAGCGACGTCGACCGGCCGGACGTCGGGCAGGCCGATCACGTGCGAGAGCAGCCGCTCCGCCTGCCCGCGCAGGGCGGCCCGGCTGCGCCCGGAGACCACCCAGGGCAGCGGCCTCGCCACCGCCGGGGCGGGCACCGGCTCGGGGCCGGCCAACGGGTCGTCGTCCGCCACGGGGGCGGCCGGGGCCTGCTCGATGATGGTGTGCGCGTTGGTGCCGCTGACGCCGAAGGAGGAGACGGCGGCGCGGCGCGGACGCTCGCCCGCCGGCCAGGCCACCGGCTCGGTCAGCAGCCGCACCGCCCCGGTCGACCAGTCGATGTGCGGGGACGGCTGCTCCGCGTGCAGGGTCCTGGGCAGCACCTCGTGCCGCAGCGCCTGGACCATCTTGATGATGCCGCCGACCCCGGCCGCCGCCTGGGTGTGGCCGATGTTGGACTTCAACGAGCCCAGCCACAGCGGGCGTTCCTCGGGCCGGTCCTGGCCGTAGGTGGCGAGCAGCGCCTGCGCCTCGATCGGGTCGCCGAGCCTGGTCCCGGTGCCGTGTGCCTCCACCACGTCGACGTCCGCCGCCGACAGCCCGGCGCTCGCCAGCGCCTGGCGGATCACCCGCTGCTGGGCGGGACCGTTGGGCGCGGTCAGACCGTTGGAGGCGCCGTCCTGGTTCACCGCGCTGCCGCGCACCACGGCGAGCACCGGGTGTCCGTTGCGCCGCGCGTCGGAGAGCCGCTCGACCAGCAGCATGCCGACGCCCTCGCCCCAGCCCGTGCCGTCCGCCTCGGCGGCGAAGGACTTGCAGCGACCGTCGACCGCGAGGCCCTGCTGACGGCTGAACTCGGTGAACATCCCGGTGCTCGCCATGACCGCCGCGCCGCCGGCCAGCGCGAGCGTGCACTCCCGCCGGCGCAGCGCCTGGATCGCCAGGTGCAGGGCGACCAGCGAGGAGGAGCAGGCGGTGTCCACGGTCAGCGCCGGGCCTTCGAGACCGAAGGTGTAGGAGAGCCGGCCGGAGGCGACGCTCGGCGCGGTGCCGGTCAGCAGGAAGCCCTCCAGCTCCCGGGCGTTCTCGGCGTCGCCCGCGTACCCCTGGTAGGCGAGGCCGACGAAGACGCCGGTGTTGGAGCCCTTGACCGAGACGGGGTCGATTCCTGCGCGCTCGAAGGTCTCCCAGGCGACCTCCAGGAGCAGTCGCTGCTGCGGGTCGGTGGCCAGCGCCTCGCGCGGTGAGATCCCGAAGAAGCCGGGGTCGAACTCCCCGGCCTCGTGCAGGAATCCGCCCTCCCGGGTGTAGCACTTCCCCGGGCTCGCCGGGTCCGGGTCGTAGAGACCGTCCAGGTCCCAGCCGCGGTTGTCGGGGAAGCCGGAGACCGCGTCGCCGCCGCGCTCGACCAACTGCCAGAGCTCTTCCGGGCTGTTGACCTGCCCGGGGTAGCGGCAGCCCATCGCCACGATGGCGATCGGGTCCTGGTCCTTGGCCTCCGCCTCCTGCAACCGCCGCCGGGTCTGCTTGAGATCGGCCGTCACGCGCTTGAGGTAGTCGAGCAGCTTCTGCTCATTCTGCATGTCTCGTTCACCCGCCATGTGAGTCAGGAAGTGCCGTCGTTCTGCGATCCGGTGGAGCCGCAGGGTCAGGAGGGGTCGAGCTCCTGGTCGATCAGCTCGAAGATGTCGTCGATGGTCGCGCTCCGGAGCCGCTCGTCCGACCCGTCGGCGTCCGACCCGGTCGCCTCGGCCGCCGGTGTGTCGGCGAGTCGGGCGAGCACGGCCTGCAGGCGGGTCCGGACGCCGGCCCGCACGGGTTCGTCGTCCGATCCGATCGTGGCGAGGAGCGCCTCCAGCCGGTCGATCCCGCCGAAGACCGCCGCCGCCGGTTCCACCGGCTCGGGTGCGAGGTCGGTCCGGATCCGTTCCGCCAGTGCGAGGGGGTTCGGGAAGTCGAACACCAGCGTCGCGGGCAACCGGAGCCCGGTGGCGGTTCCGAGCCGGTTGCGCAGTTCCACGGCGGTCAGCGAGTCGAAGCCCAGGGCCTTGAACTCGCGGCCCCGCTCGACGTCCTGCGGGCCGCCGAGGCCGAGCACCGCCGCCACGTGCGTGCGTACGACGTCCAGCAGGGCGCGGGTCTGCTCGGCCTGCGGCAGGCCGCTCAGCTTCTGCCGCAGGGTGTCCGCGCCGCCCGTCGGGGCCTCGGCCGTGCGCCGGGCGGGCGGGCGGACCAGGCCGCGCAGGATCGCCGGGACGGTGGCCGCGCCGGCGCCCCGGTCGGCCGCGGAGTCGAAGCGCACCGGGACCACCAGGGCGCCCTCCCCCGACCGGGCGGCGTCGAAGAGCGCCAGGCCCTCCTTCACCCGGAACGGGACCAGCCCCGAGCGCGCCATCCGGCCCCGGCCCGACTCGTCCATCCCGGCCGCCATCCCGCCGTCGGCCCAGGGGCCCCAGGCCAGGGCGGTCGCGGGCAGGCCGGCCGCCCGTCGGCGCAGGGCCAGCGCGTCGAGGAAGGCGTTGGCCGCCGCGTAGTTGCCCTGCCCGGCACTGCCGAGGGTGGCGGCGACCGAGGAGAACAGGACGAAGGCCGAGAGGTCGAGGTCGCGGGTGAGCTCGTCCAGCACCAGGGCCGCGTCCACCTTCGGGCGCAGCACCGCCGCCAGCCGCTCGGGGGTCAGCGAGGTCACCGTGCCGTCGTCCAGCACCCCCGCCGCGTGGACCACGGCGGTCAGCGGGTGGCGGGCCGGGACGGTCGCGAGCAGCGCGGCGACGGCCTCCCGGTCGGCCGCGTCGCAGGCCGCCACGGTCACGTCCGCGCCCAACTCGACCAGTTCGTCGCGCAGTTCGCGGGCACCCTCGGCCGCGAGGCCGCGCCGGCCGGTCAGCAGCAGCCGCCGCACGCCGTGCTCGGTCACCAGGTGCCGGGCGACGTGGCCGCCGAGCGCGCCGGTGGCTCCGGTGATCAGCACCGTGCCGTGCGGGTCGAGCGGCGCGGGCACGGTGAGCACCAGCTTGCCGGTGTGCCGGGCCTGGCTGAGGTGGCGCAGCGCGTCGGGTGCCTGCCGGACGTCCCAGCCGGTGACCGGCAGTGGCCGCAGCGCGCCCTCCTCGAACAGGTCCACCAGGGCGCGGAGCATGGCGCCGATCCGGTCCGGTCCCGCCTCGATGGTGTCGAAGGCGCGGTAGGACGCGCCCGGGTTGGCCGCGGCGACCGCCTCGGCGTCGCGGACGTCGGTCTTGCCCATCTCCAGGAAGTGCCCGCCGTCGGCGAGCACCCGCAGGGAGGCGTCGACGTACTCGCCGGCCAGGGAGTTCAGCACGACGTCCACGCCGCGGCCGCCGGTCGCCGCCAGGAAGTGCGGCTCGAAGTCGAGCGTGCGGGAGGAGGCGAGGTGCGCCTCGTCCAGGCCGTCGGCCCGCAGCGCCGGCCACTTGCCGGGGCTCGCGGTGCCGTAGACCTCGGCGCCGAGGTGGCGGGCCAGCTGGGTGGCGGCCATGCCGACGCCGCCGGCCGCCGAGTGCACCAGCAGCGACTGGCCCGGGCGCAGGCCGGCCAGGTCGACCAGGGCGTAGTGGGCGGTGAGGAAGGCGATCGGCGCGGACGCGGCCTGGGCGAAGGTCCAGCCGCGCGGCATGCGTGCCACCATCCGGTGGTCGGCGACCGCGAGCGGGCCGAAGGTCTCGGCGACCATGCCGAAGACGCGGTCCCCGACGGCCGTTCCGGTGACTCCGGGCCCGGTCTCGACGACGACGCCGGCGGCCTCGCTGCCGAGCGTCGCCGCGCCCGGGTACATGCCGAGTGCGATGAGCGCGTCGCGGAAGTTCACCCCGGCGGCGCGCACGGCGATCCGGACCTGTCCCTGCGCCAGCGGGGCCGTGGCGGCCGGGTTCTCGGTCAGCGCCAGGCCGTCCAGGGTGCCGCTGCCGTCGGTCGTCAGCCGCCAGCCGGCCGCGCCGGGGGCGGGGCGCAGGGCGGCGCCGGGTTCGGTGCGGGCCAGCCGGGGGGCGTGGGCGGCCCCGCGGCGCAGCGCGAGCTGCGGCTCGCCGGCGGCCGGCGCGGCCGGCAGGGCGCCGACGGAGTCCGGGTGGCCGTCCAGGTCGACCAGCAGGATCCGGTCGGGGTTCTCCGACTGGGCGGAGCGCACCAGGCCCCAGACGGCGGCCTGGGCCGAGTCGGCCACCAACTCGCCGGGCTCGGCGGCGACCGCGCCGCGGGTGAGCAGGACCAGCCGGGAGCGCGCGGTGCGTTCCTCGGCCAGCCAGTCGGTGACCAGGGCGAGGACCTCACGGGTCGTCCGGTGGACGTCGGCGGCGCTCTCCCCGCCGGGGGCCACCGGGGCGAGCACCACCGGCGGGGGTGTGGCTCCGGCGTCCAGGACGGTGGCGAGCGCGGCGAGGTCGGGGTGCGAGGTGAGGTGCACGCCGGCCGGTGCCAGGGCGCTCGCGGCCGGGGCGGCGGGGTCGTCCGCGCCGAGCAGGGCCCACTGGGCGCCCTCGAGCGGTGCGGTCGGCAGGGGAACCGTCGGCCAGGCGATCCGGTAGAGCCCGTCCTGCTGCTCGGCGCGGCGCGCCCGGGCGAGCCCGCCGGTGGAGACGGGGCGCAGGACGAGTGAGTCGACCGTGGCGACGGGCCGGCCGGTGGCGTCGGCGACCAGCAGCGAGACGGCGTCCTGCCCGGCCGGGGCCAGCCGCACGCGCAGCGCGTGCGCACCGGTCGCCGCGAGCCGCACGCCGCTCCAGGCGAACGGGATCCGCCCCTGACCGGTGTCGGGCAGCAACCCGCCCAGACCCACCGCGTGCAGGGCCGCGTCCAGCAGCGCCGGATGCACACCGAAGCCGCCGACCTCCACGCCCTCCGGCAGCGCGACCTCGGCGAACACCTCCTCCCCGCGCCGCCACACCTGACGCAGCCCCCGGAACACCGGGCCGTACCCGAACCCCAGCTCCGCCAGGCGCTCGTAGTAGCCCTCGGTCGGCACGGCCTCCGCCGCGGCCGGCGGCCAGGCCGACAGTTCCTCGTCGGCGGCCGGCTCGGCGGTGACCAGGGTGCCGGTGGCGTGCGAGGTCCACGGGTCACCGGTCCCGCCGCCGTCCGGCCTGGAGTGCACCTGGACGGTGCGGCGGCCGGACTCGCCTGCGCCGCCGACCGTGATCTGCACCTGCACCGCGCCCCGCTCGGGCAGGACCAGCGGCGCCCGGAGCGTCAGCTCCTCCAGGACGTCGTTGCCCACCTCGTCACCGGCCCGCAGCACCAGGTCCACCAGCGCCGTCCCGGGCAGCAGGACCGCGCCCGCCACGACGTGCTCGGCGAGCCACGGCTGGGACGCCAGGGACAGGCGGCCGGTCAGCAGCGCGCCCTCACCTCCGGCGAGTGCGACCGTCGCTCCCAGCAGGGGGTGCTCGGCCGGGCGCAGGCCCGCGCCGGTGAGGTCGCCGGCCACGGGCGGGGTGTCCAGCCAGTAGCGCCGGCGCTGGAAGGCGTAGGTCGGCAGGTCGACACGTCGGGCACCACGGCCGGCGAAGACGGCGTCCCAGTCGAGGGCGATGCCGTGGGCGTGGAGCTGGGCGAGAGCGGTGGTGAAGGCCTCGGCCTCGGGGCGGCCGACTCGCAGGGCCGGGACGGCGACGGCGTCCGCTTCGCTGTCGGCCAGCGACTCGCGGGCCAGTACGGTCAGACCGCCGGGCCCGACCTCCAGGAAGGCCGTCACGCCCCGGGCCGCCAGCGCCGCGACGGCGTCGGCGAAGCGGACCGCGTGGCGGGCGTGGCGCACCCAGTGCTCGGGGTCGGCCAGTTCCTCGGCGGTGACCGGCTCTCCGGTGAGGGTGGAGACGATCGGCACGGTGGGCGCGGCGAAGGCGACGCGCTCGACGACCGCGCGGAAGTCCGCGAGCGCCGGCTCCATCAGGGGCGAGTGGAACGCGTGCGACACGGCGAGCCGCTTGGTGCGGCGGCCGTCGGCGGCGAGCAGCTCGACGATCGCGGTGACCGCGTCCTCGGCGCCCGAAAGGACCAGCGAGGAGGGGCCGTTGACCGCGGCGATGCCCACCAGGTCCTCGCGCCCGGCCAGCAGCGGCAGCACCTCGGCCTCCGCGGCCTGCACCGCCACCATCACCCCGTTCGACGGGAGCCGCTGCATGAACCGGCCGCGCGCCGCCATCAGTTCGGCGGCGTCGGCCAGCGGGATCACCCCGGCCACGTGCGCGGCGGCGTACTCGCCGATCGAGTGGCCGGCGAGGAAGCCGGGCCGCACGCCCCAGGACTCGATCAGCCGGAACAGCGCGACCTCGATCGCGAACAGCGCCGGCTGGGTGAACTCGGTCCGGTCGAGGAGTTCCGGGTCCTCGCCGAACACCACGTCGCGCAAGGGGCGTTCGAGGTGGACGTCCAGGTGGGCGCAGACCTCGTCGAAGGCCTCCGCGAACACCGGGAAGGACGCGGACAGTTCGCGCCCCATCCCGAGCCGCTGGCTCCCCTGGCCCGAGAACAGGAACGCGAGCCCGGCGTCCGGCAGCGCGGTGCCGCGCACCACCGAGCCGGCCGGTTCGCCGTCCGCCAGCGCGCGCAGGCCCGTCAGCCCGCCGGCCGTGTCCGGGGCGACCACGACCGCGCGGTGCTCCAGGGCGGCCCGCGCGGTGGCCAGGGTGAGGCCGATGTCCGCCGTGTCGAGCCCCGGATGCTCGACCAGGTGGGCGTGGAGCCGCTCGGCCTGCCCGCGCAGGGCCTCCGCCGTGGCACCGGAGAGCACCCACGGTGTCCCGGTCCCGGCCACCGGGGCCTGCGCCGCCGGGGCCGGAGCCGTCCGGGTCCGGGCCGTCGGGAGCGGCCCGGCCGGGGCGGGCGCCTGCTCGATGATCACGTGCGCGTTGGTGCCGCTCACGCCGAAGGACGAGATCCCGGCGCGGCGCGGCCGGTCGTCCCGCGGCCAGTCGACGGGCTCGGTCAGCAGCTCCACGGCGCCCGCCGACCAGTCGACGTGCGGGGTGGGCGCGTCCACGTGCAGGGTCCTCGGCAGCACCTCGTGCCGCAGCGCCTGGACCATCTTGATGATGCCGCCGACCCCGGCCGCCGCCTGGGTGTGACCGATGTTGGACTTCAACGAGCCCAGCCACAGCGGACGTTCGCGGTCCTGCCCGTAGGTGGCGAGCAGCGCCTGCGCCTCGATCGGGTCGCCCAGCGTCGTGCCGGTGCCGTGCGCCTCCACCACGTCCACGTCGGCCGTGGACAGCCCCGCGTCCGCGAGGGCCTGGCGGATCACCCGCTGCTGGGCGGGGCCGTTCGGGGCCGTCAGACCGTTGGAGGCGCCGTCCTGGTTGACCGCGGAGCCGCGCACCACCGCCAGGACCGGGTGCCCGTTGCGCTCGGCGTCCGAGAGGCGCTCGACCAGCAGCATGCCCGCGCCCTCGCCCCAGCCGGTGCCGTCCGCCGCCGCCGCGAAGGGCTTGCAGCGGCCGTCGGCGGCGAGCCCGCGCTGCCGGCTGAACTCGATGAAGGCGTTCGGGCTGGACATCACGGTCACCCCGCCCGCGAGGGCGAGCGAGCACTCGCCGCGCCGCAGCGCCTGCGCCGCGAGGTGCAGGGCGACCAGCGAGGAGGAGCACGCGGTGTCGACCGTCAGCGTCGGCCCCTCCAGACCGAAGGAGTAGGCGATCCGGCCCGACACCACACTCGCCGAACTGCCGGTGCCGATGTAGCCCTCCAGGTCCTGCGGCACGCTCAGCAGGCGGGAGGCGTAGTCCTGGTAGCCGGATCCCATGAAGACGCCGGTCCGGGTGCCGCGCATCGCGTCCGGGGCGATCCCGGCCCGTTCGAAGGCCTCCCAGGTCAGTTCCAGGAGCAGCCGCTGCTGCGGGTCCATGGCGAGCGCCTCGCGCGGCGAGATGCCGAAGAAGGCGGGGTCGAAGTCGGCGACGTCGTAGAGGAATCCGCCGTCCGCGGCGTAGGTGGTGCCCGGCCGGTCCGGGTCGGGGTCATAGAGCGCCTCCAGGTCCCAGCCCCGGTCCGCCGGGAACCCGGCCACCGCGTCGCGGCCCTCGGCCACCAGTCGCCACAGCTCCTCGGGCGAGCGCACCTCCCCCGGGTAGCGGCAGCTCATCGCGACGATGGCGATCGGCTCGTCGTCGAGCGGCGCGCTCGTGGCAGCGGCCGTCGGCGTGGCCGCCTCGACGGCGCCGGTCAGCTGCGCGCGCAGGTGGGCGGCGAGCACGGCGGGTGACGGGTGGTCGAAGACCAGGGTCGCCGGCAGCCGGACACCCGTCGCCGCGGTCAGCCGGTTGCGCAGCTCGACGGCGGTCAGCGAGTCGAAGCCCAGCTCCCGGAAGGCCCGGTCGGCGGCGACCTGCTCCGAGCCGCCGTGGCCGAGCACGGCGGCCGCCTCGGCCCGGACCAGGTCGAGCACCGCGCGCTGCTGCTCGGCCTCCGCGAGCGCGGTCACCCGCCGCACGAAGGCGGGCACGGCCGCGTCGGCGGCCGGTTCCGGATCGGCGTCCGCCAGGGCGGACCGGACCTCCGGCAGGTCGGCGAGCAGCGGGCTGGGCCGCACCAGGGTGAAGGACGGCGCGAAGCGCGCCCAGTCGACGTCCGCCACCGTGACGGCGGTCTCCTCGCGGTCCAGCGCGCCCCACAGCGCGGAGAGCGCCGACTCGGGGGCGAGCGCGGGCAGTCCGCGCAGCCTGAGGCGCTCCTCGGCGTCGCCGTCCTGGACCATGCCGCCGCCGGCCCAGGGCCCCCAGGCCACCGCCGTCGCGGCCAGTCCGCGGGCCCGGCGCCGCTCGGCCAGCGTGTCGAGGGCGGCGTTGGCCACCGCGTAGGCGGCCTGGCCGCCGGCGCCCCAGACGCCGGAGATCGAGGAGAACAGCACAAACGCGTCCAGCTCGCGCTCCCCCAGCAGCTCGTCCAGGTGCCGCGCGCCGGCGACCTTCGCGGCCACCACCCGGGCGAACTCCTCCGGCGTGGTGTCGGCCAGCAGGCCGGGCGTGCCCACGCCGGCGGCGTGCACCACGGCGGTCAGCGGGTACGCGGCCGGCAGCCCGTCCAGCAGGCGCGCCAGCGCCTCCCGGTCGGCCACGTCGCACGCGGCGACGGTGACCTCGGCGCCCGACTCCACGAGCTCGTCGCGGAGTTCCGCCGCCCCCTCGGCGGCAAGGCCCCGACGGCCGACCAGCACCAGGTGCTCGGCGCCGTCGCGTGCCAGCCGTCGCGCCACATGGCCGCCGAGCGCGCCCGTGCCGCCGGTGATCAGGACGGTCCCGCGCGGGCGCCGGGCGGCGCCCGCCGTGACGGGGCCCTGCGGGGCGCGCGTCAGCCGGCGGACGTAGACGCCCGAGCCGCGCACCGCGAGCTGGTCCTCCGCGCCGGAGCCGGCCAGCACGGCCGCCAGACGGCGGGCGGCGCGCTCGTCCAGCACCTCCGGGAGGTCCACCAGACCGTCCCAGCGCCGACCGTGCTCCAGGGCCGCGGTCCGGCCCAGCGCCCACACCTGCGCCTGGTGGGCGCTGCGGACCGGGTCGGAGAAGCCGATGGAGACGGCGCCCCGGGTGGCGCACCAGAGCGGGGCGTCGAGGCCGGTGTCGCCCAGCGCCTGGACCAGGGCGAGGGTGGCGGCCAGGCCCGCCGGCAGCACCGGGTGGACCGGGTGCGGCCGCTCGTCCACCGCGAGCAGGGAGAGCACCCCGGTGACGGTGGCGGCCTCGGGGGGAAGGCCGGCGAGGACGCCGCGCAGCTGCTCGGCGACGGCTTCGCGTCCGGCGGCGGTGTCCACGACGACCGGGACGACCTCCTCGCCGTGCTCGCTCAGCGCGCCGACGACGGCCGATCCCCAGCCGTCGCCGTCCGGCCCGGCGGGCAGCAGGACGAGCCGGCGCCCGCTCGGGGCGGCCTCGTTCAGGCCGGTCGCGGGCTTCCAGGTGATCCGGTAGCGCCAGCCGTCCACGGTGGACTGCTCCCGGTGCGTGCGCCGCCAACTGGAGAGCGCGGGCAGGACGGAGGCCAGCGGGGCGTCCTCGGTCACCTGGATGCGGTCGGCGAACGCCGCCAGGTCCTGCCGCTCCACCGCCTCCCAGAAGCCGGCCTCCACCGGGTCCGCCGCGGCGTCCGGGGTGGCCGAGAAGGCCGAGGACTCCAGCCAGTAGCGGCGGCGGTCGAAGGCGTAGGTCGGCAGGTCGTCGACGCGTCGGGTGCCGCGACCGGCGAGGACGGCGTCCCAGTCGAGGGTGGTGCCGTGGGTGTGGAGCCGGGCGAGGGCGGTGGCGAAGGCCTCGGCCTCGGGGCGGTCGGCGCGCAGGGCCGGGACGGCGACGGTCTCGGCCAGGGTCTCCTGGACCATCGGGGTCAGGCCGCCGGGCCCGATCTCCAGGAAGGCCGTCGCCCCCTGGTCCTCCAGGGTCTTCACCGCGTCGGCGAAGCGCACGGCGTGGCGGACGTGGCGCACCCAGTAGTCGGGGTCGGCCAACTCCTCGGCGGCGAGGAGCTTTCCGGTGAGGGTGGAGACGATCGGCCGGCTCGGCTCTGCGAAGGTGACACGCTCGGCGACCTCGCGGAAGCGGGCGAGCATCGGCTCCATCAGCGGCGAGTGGAACGCGTGCGAGACGGCGAGCCGCTTGGTGCGACGGCCGTCGGCCGCCAGCAGCTCGACAACCTCTGCCACCGCCTCCTCGGCACCCGAAATGACCACCGACGAAGGACCGTTGACCGCGGCGATGCCGACCAGGTCCTCACGGCCGGCCAACAGCGGCAGCACCTCGGCCTCCGAGGCCTGCACCGCCACCATCGCACCACCCGACGGCAGCGCCTGCATCAACCGGCCACGCGCCACCACCAGTTCAGCCGCATCGGCCAGCGAGAACACGCCCGCGACATGAGCGGCGGCCAGCTCACCGATCGAGTGACCCGCCAGGAAGTCCGCCCGCACCCCCCACGACTCCACGAGCCGGAACAGCGCCACCTCCACCGCGAACAACGCCGGCTGCGTGAACTCCGTCCGACCCAGCAGCTCCGCTTCATCCCCGAACACCACGTCACGCAAAGGCCGTTCGAGGTGGACGTCCAGGTGCGCGCAGACCTCGTCGAAGGCCTCCGCGAACACCGGGAACGAAGCGTGCAGCTCACGCCCCATCCCCAGCCGCTGACTCCCCTGACCCGAGAACACGAACGCGAGCTTGTTCCGCCGCCCCGCGACTCCCCGGACCAGGCTCGCGTCCGCGTCGTCCCGCGCCAGCGCCTCCAGCCCGCGCAGCAGCCCGTCCCGGCCGGTGCCGACGACCACCGCCCGGTGGGGCAGGGCGGCACGCGCGAGGGCCAGTGAGCGGCCGAGGTCGGCGGGATCCACCGCCGGACGCTCCGCCAGGTGGGCCAGCAGCCGCCGGGCCTGCCCGCGCAGCGCCTGCTCACCCCGGGCGGAGAGCGGCCACAGCACCACCGGGGGCACCGGCCGCGCGTCCGCCGGCTCCTCCGCCCGGTCCGCCGCGGGCACCGCTTCGAGGATCACGTGCGCGTTGGTCCCGCTGACGCCGAACGACGACACGCCCGCCCGGCGGGGCCGGTCCCGCTCCGGCCACTCGACGGCCTCGGTCAGCAGCCGCACCGCCCCGGCCGACCAGTCGACGTGCGGCGACGGCTCGTCCACGTGCAGGGTCTTCGGCAGCACGCCGTGCCGCATCGCCATCACCGTCTTGATCACACCCGCCACACCCGCCGCGGCCTGGGTGTGACCGATGTTCGACTTCAGCGCCCCCAGCCAGAGGGGATGTTCACGGTCCTGCCCGTAGGTGGCGAGCAGCGCCTGCGCCTCGATCGGGTCGCCCAGCGAGGTGCCGGTCCCGTGCGCCTCCACCGCGTCCACCTCGGCCGCGGACAGTCCGGCGTCCGCCAGCGCCTGCCGGATCACCCGCTGCTGCGCGGGACCGCTCGGCGCGGTCAGGCCGTTGGACGCACCGTCCTGGTTGACCGCCGAGCCGCGCACCACCGCGAGCACCGGGTGCCCGTTGCGGCGGGCCTCCGACAGGCGCTCGACCAGCAGCATGCCGACGCCCTCCGCCCAGCCCGTGCCGTCGGCGGCGGCGGAGAAGGGCTTGCAGCGGCCGTCGGCCGCCAGCCCGCGCTGCCGGCTGAACTCCATGAACGCGCCGGGCGTCGACATCACCGTCACACCGCTCACCAGCGCGAGCGAGCACTCCCCGCGCCGCAGCGCCTGCGCCGCCAGGTGCAGGGCGACCAGCGAGGAGGAGCACGCCGTGTCGACCGTCACCGCCGGCCCCTCCAGACCGAAGGAGTAGGCGATCCGGCCCGACACCACGGCGGCGGCGTTTCCGGTGCCGAGGTAACCGTCGAAGTCCTCCGGCGAGTTGGACAGCCGCGCGTAGTCCTGCCCGTTGGTACCGGCGTAGACACCCGTCCGGGTGCCGCGCAGCGCGCCCGGGTCGAGGCCGGCCCGCTCGAAGACCTCCCAGGTGGTCTCCAGCAGCAGCCGTTGCTGCGGGTCCATCATCAGCGCCTCGCGCGGCGAGATCCCGAAGAAGCCGGCGTCGAACTCGGCGACGTCGTGCAGGAATCCGCCCTGGCGGACGTAGCAGGTGCCCGCGTGGTCCGGGTCGGGGTCGTAGAGCGCCTCCAGGTCCCAGCCGCGGTCGGCGGGGAAGCCGCCGATCGCGTCGCCGCCCTCGGCGACCAGCCGCCACAGGTCCTCGGGCGACGCGACGCCGCCCGGGAAGCGGCAGCTCATCGCCACGATCGCGATGGGCTCCGCGGCGTCCTCCACCAGCTTCCGGTTCTGCCGACGCAGCCGCTCGGTCTCCTGGAGGGAGGCCCGCAGTGCTTGAACGATCTTGTCGTTCGAGGTGGTCATCATCTGCTCCGTACTCAGGCCGTCTCAGAAATCGCTGTCGCCGAGCGCAAGTTCGACAAGATCGTCGACGTCCATCGTCTCGATGGACTCCGCCGTACCGGGGTCGTCGGGTGCCGGTTCTCCCGCGGCGGGCTCCGCCAGCCGCAGCAGGGCCTCCAGCAGTCCGGCCTCCCGGAGACGGGAGAGCGGGACGGTCGCCAGGGTCTGCCGCAGCCGCGCCTCCGGCACGCCGCCGGAGGCACTGCCGTCGCCGGTGCCCGCGCCGATGCCCTCGCCGGTGTCCGGCAGGAGTTCGGCGCACAGGTGGTCGGTGAGCGCGCCGGGCGTGGGGTGGTCGAAGACCATCGTCGTGGGCAGTCGCAGCCCCGTCGCCGTGGCGATGCGGTTGCGCAGCTCGACCGCGGTGAGCGAGTCGAAGCCGAGCTCCCGGAACGCCCGGTCCGGCTCGATGGACTCGCCCCCAACGTAGCCGAGCACCGCCGCGGCCTCCACCTGGACGACGTCGAGCAGCGCCGCGTGCCGACCGGCCGGCGGCAGCTCCGCGAGGCGCCGCACGAGCTCCGACGCCCCGCCGCCGGCGGCCTCCTCGCCGCCGACGGCCCCGGCCAGCGCCTCCCGGACCTCCGGCAGGTCACCGAGCAGCGGGCTCACCCGGCCGACGGTGAACGACGGCGCGAACCGCGACCAGTCGACGTCCGCCACCACCACCGCGGTCTCGTCCCGGTCCAGGGCGTCCTGGAGCGCGCTGACGGCCAGCGCGGGCGCCAGCTGCGGCAGGCCGCGCCGGCGCAGGTGCTCGGCCGCGCCGTCCTCGGCGGCCATGCCGCCCTCGCCCCACGGGCCCCAGGCCACCGCCGTCGCGGCCAGGCCCCGGGCCCGGCGCCGCAACGCCAGGGCGTCCAGGAAGGCGTTGCCCGCCGAGTAGGCGGCCTGGCTGCCGCTGCCCCAGACCCCGGAGACCGAGGAGAACAGCACGAAGGCGTCCAGGTCCCGGTCCGCCAGCAGCTCGTCCAGGTGCACGGCTCCCGCCACCTTGGCCGCGACCACGTCCGCCAGCTCGGTCAGGTCGGTCTCCATGACGGCGGTGAACTGCGGAAGACCCGCGGCGTGCACCACGGCGGTCAGCGGGCGTTCGGCCGGCAGGGAGTCCAGCAGCCCCGCCAGTGCCTCGCGGTCGGCCACGTCGCAGGCGGCGACGGTGACCGAGGTCCCCAACGCCTCCAGTTCCTCGCGCAGTTCGGCCGCGCCCTCGGCCGCCGCACCGCGCCGGCTGGTCAGCACCAGGTGCTCGGCGCCGTTGCGGGCCAGCCAGCGGGCGGCGTGTCCGCCGAGCGAGCCGGTGCCGCCGGTGATCAGCACAGTGCCGCGCGGGCGCCACTCTCGGCCCGGGGTGCTGCGCGCGGCCCGCGCCAGCCGGCGGACGAACACGCCCGAGTCGCGCACCGCCAGCTGGTCCTCGTCCCCGGAGCCGACGAGCACGTCGGCCAGCCGGCCCAGGGCCCGCGCGTCCGACCCGGCGGACGGCGGGAGGTCGACCAACCCGCCCCAGCGGTCGGGGTGTTCGAGCGCGACCGCGCGGCCCAGACCCCACACCAGCCCCTGCAACGGATGCTCGACGGGGTTGGAGCGGCCGACCGAGACGGCGGCCCGGGTGACGCACCACAGCGGCGCGTCCAGCTCGACGTCCCCGAGCGCCTGCACCAGGGTCATCGTCGCCGTGAGCCCGAGCGGCAGCGCCCGGTGGACCGGATGCGCGCGCTCGTCCAGCGCCAGCAGGGAGAGCACCCCGACGGTCGGGGTGTCCTGCGCCAGGGACTCGCGCAGCAGTTTGGCGAGCATCACGCGGTCGGTGCCGGCGTCGGCCACGATCAGCGTCGACGGCTCGGCACCGCGCTCCCGCAGCACGCGCGCGCAGGCGTCGGCGGTCCCGTCGTCGGCCGCGACGACCAGCCAGCCGCCCGTCAGCGGCCCGGACGGGAGGTCGGTCCAGGGCTTCCAGGTGGCCTGGTAGCGCCAGCTGTCCACGGTGCTCCGCGTCCTGGCCTCGCGGCGCCAGGAGGCCAGCGCGGCGAACACCGAGTCGAGCGGGGCGTCGGCGTCCAGACCGAGCCGCTCGGCCAGCGCCTGCGGCTGCCCACGCTCCACGGTGTCCCAGAACTCGGCCTCGGCCGGGTCGGCGGGAGCCGCCGCGCCGGGCCGCCCGGGTGCGCCCTGCAGCCAGTACCGCTGGTACTGGAAGGCGTAGGTGGGCAGGTCGACCCGCCGGGCGCCGGTTCCGGCGAGGACCGCGTCCCACGCCGGGGAGATGCCCCGCACGTGCAGCTCGGCCAGGGCGGTGGTGAAGGAGTCGGATTCGGGGCGGTCGGCGCGCAGGGCCGGGACGGCGACGAAGTCCGCGTCGGCCAGGGTCTCCTGGACCATCGGGGTCAGACCGCCCGGGCCGATCTCCAGGAAGGCCGTCACGCCCTTGGCGTCGAGCGTCCCGATGGCGTCGGCGAACCGGACGGCGTGCCGGACGTGCCGCACCCAGTACTCGGGGTCCGCCAACTCCTCGGCGGTGAGGGGATCCCCGGTGAGGGTGGAGACGATCGGCCGGGTCGGCTCGGCGAAGGTGACACGCTCGACGACCTCGCGGAAGCGGGCGAGCATCGGCTCCATCAGCGGCGAGTGGAACGCGTGCGAGACGGCGAGCCGCTTCGTACGGCGGCCGTCGGCGGTGAGCAGGTCGGCGACCTCCGTCACGGCGTCCTCGGCACCGGAAATGACCACCGACGTGGGCCCGTTGACCGCGGCGATGCCCACCAGGTCCTCGCGTCCGGCCAGCAGCGGCGCCACCTCGTCCTCCGAGGCCTGCACCGCCACCATCGCACCACCCGATGGCAGCTCCTGCATCAACCGGCCACGCATGGCGACCAGTTCGGCGGCGTCGGCGAGCGAGAGGGCGCCCGCGACATGGGCGGCGGCCAGTTCGCCGATGGAGTGGCCGGCCAGCACGTCCGCCCGCACACCCCACGACTCCACCAGCCGGAACAAGGCGACTTCGATCGCGAACAGCGCCGGCTGGGTGAACCCGGTCCGGTTCAACAGTTCCGCGTCCTCGCCGAACACCACGTCACGCAACGGCCGTTCGAGGTGGACGTCCAGGTGCGCGCAGACCTCGTCGAAGGCCTCCGCGAAGACCGGGAACGACGCCTCCAGCTCACGCCCCATCCCCAGCCGCTGGCTCCCCTGCCCCGAGAAGAGCAGGGCCAGCCGCCCCCGGGAGGGCGCGACGGCCCCGCGCACCAGGCCGGCCGCCGACTCGCCCCGGCCCAGCGCGCCGAGTCCGGCGGCGAGGTCGGCCCGGTCGCGTCCCACGACGACCGCCCGGTGGTCCATGGCGGTCCGCGCGACGGCCAGGGAGAGGGCCAGGTCGGCCGGCGCCGCCGCCGGGTCGGCGTCCAGGGCGGCGAGCAGCCGGTGCGCCTGCTCACGCAGCGCCGGTTCGTCCTTCGCCGACACCGCCCAAGGCAGGCTCCGCGGCGCATCCGCGCCGGACGGGGCCGGCGAGGCGGCGTCCGTGGCGGCGTCGGCGGGCGCCTGCTCGATGATGGTGTGCGCGTTGGTGCCGCTGACGCCGAAGGAGGAGACGGCGGCGCGCCGCGGACGGTCGGCCGCCGGCCAGTCCACCGGCGCGGTCAGCAGCCGCACCGCGCCCGCCGACCAGTCCACGTGCGGCGTCGGCTCGTCCACGTGCAGGGTGCGCGGCAGCGAACCGTGCCGGATCGCCAGCACCGTCTTGATCACACTGGCGACGCCCGAGGCGGCCTGGGTGTGGCCGAGGTTCGACTTGATCGAGCCGAGCCAAAGCGGCCGGTCCTCGGGCCGGTCCTGCCCGTAGGTGGCGAGCAGCGCCTGCGCCTCGATCGGGTCACCGAGCGCGGTGCCGGTGCCGTGCGCCTCCACGGCGTCGATGTCGGCCGTGGAGAGCCGGGCGTTGGCCAGGGCCTGGCGGATCACCCGCTGCTGGGCAGGTCCGTTCGGCGCCGTCAGACCGTTGGAGGCGCCGTCCTGGTTCACCGCGCTGCCGCGCACCACCGCCAGCACCGGGTGCCCGTTGCGCTCGGCGTCCGAGAGCCGCTCGACCAGCAGCATGCCGACACCCTCGCCCCAGCCGGTGCCGTCCGCCGCCGCCGCGAAGGGCTTGCAGCGGCCGTCGGCGGCGAGCCCGCGCTGCCGGCTGAACTCGATGAAGGCGTTGGGGCTGGACATCACGGCCGCGCCGCCGACCAGGGCCAGCGAGCACTCACCCTGCCGCAGCGCCTGGGTCGCCAGGTGCAGGGCGACCAGCGAGGAGGAGCAGGCCGTGTCCACCGTCACCGCCGGGCCTTCCAGCCCCAGCGTGTAGGCGATCCGGCCGGACATCACGGAGGAGGAACTGCCGGTCAGCAGGTGCCCCTCCACGCCCTCGGGCAGCTCGGCGAGCCCGGCGCCGTAGCCCTGGTAGCCGGAGCCGACGAAGACACCGGTCCGGCTGCCGCGCACCGAGACGGGGTCGAGCCGGGCCCGCTCCAGGGTCTCCCAGGCCACCTCCAGCAGGATGCGCTGCTGCGGGTCCATGGCCAGCGCCTCGCGCGGCGAGATCCCGAAGAACCGGGCGTCGAAGGAGGCGGCGTCGTGCAGGAAGCCGCCCTGGTTGACGTAGCTGGTCCCCGCCTTCTCCGGGTCCGGGTCGTAGAGGGCCTCGGTGTCCCAGCCCCGGTCGGTCGGGAACGGGCCGACCGCGTCCGCCTCGTCCGCGAGCAGCCGCCACAGGTCCTCGGGGGACCGCACACCGCCGGGGAAGCGGCAGCCCATCGCGACGATCGCGATCGGCTCCTCGGCCGTGGCCGCGGTCGCCGCTGCCACGGGGGCGTCTGCTGCAACCGGTTGCGACCCGGACAGCTCGGTGGCCAGGAAGGCCGCGAGGTCCGCCGCGTTGGGATGGTCGAACACCAGGGTGGTCGGCAGCCGCAGCCCCGTGCCGGCGTTCAGCCGGTTGCGCAGTTCGACGCCGGTGAGCGAGTCGAACCCCAGGTCCTTGAACGCCCGATCGGGCGCGACCGCCTCGGGGCCGGAGTGGCCGAGCGCCCCGGCCACCTCGGTGCGGACCAGGTCGAGCAGGACACGGTCGCGCTCCGCGCTCGGCAGCGCGGCCAACTCCTGGCCGAGGGAGGGCAGTCCGGCACCGGACCGGGCCTGCGCGTCCTCGGCCCCGGTCAACGCCTGCCGCACCTCGGGCAGTTCGCCGAAGAGCGGGCTCGGGCGGGTGACGGTGAAGGCGGGGGCGAAGCGCTCCCAGCGCACATCGGCCACCACGACCGCCGTCTCGTCCTGGTCCAGGGCCCGCTGGAGAGCGGCCACCGCGGGCTGCGGCGCCATGGCGGGCAGGCCGCGGCGGCGCAGATGGGCCTCGGCCTCCTCGCCGTCCACCATGCCGCCCTCCGCCCACGGGCCCCAGGCCACCGCGGTCGCGGCCAGGCCCCGGGCCCGGCGCCGCAGCGCCAGGGCGTCCAGGAAGGCGTTGGCGGCGGCGTAGCCGGCCTGGCTGCCGCTGCCCCACACACCGGCGACGGACGAGAACAGCACGAACGCGTCCAGCGGACCGTCCCCCAGCAGCTCGTCCAGGTGCACGGCGCCGGCCACTTTGGCGGCCACGACCTCGGCGAGGTCCGCGAGCGTCGTGCGCTCCACCGGGGCGAACTGGGGCATGCCGGCGGCGTGCACGACAGCGGTCGGCCGGTCGGCCTCGGGGAGGTCGGCGAGCAGCCGGGCCACCGCGTCGCGGTCCGACACGTCGCAGGCCGCGATGGTCACCCGCACGCCCAGCGCCTCGATCTCGGCGGCGAGTTCGGCGGCCCCGGCGGTGGACGGGCCACGCCGGCCGGTGAGCACCAGGTGCTCGGCGCCGCGCTGCGCGAGGTGCCGGGCCACCTGGGTGCCCAGCGCGCCCAGTCCGCCGGTGACGAGCACCGTGCCCCGGGGGCGCCAGACGCGCTCGGCGGCGCCCGTGCCCGTCGTGGCGGCGGCGGCTCGGTGGAGGCGGCGGACGAAGGTGCCGGAGGAGCGGACGGCGAGCTGGTCCTCCTCGCCCCCGCCGGCGAGCACGGCGACGAGCCGGCGCACCGAACGGTCGTCCAGCGTCTCCGGGAGGTCGACCAGCCCGCCCCAGCGCTGCGGGTGCTCCAGCGCCACGGAGCGGCCCAGGCCCCAGATCATGCCCTGGGACGGGTTCTGGGCGCCGTCCGACCGGCCGACCGCCACCGCGCCCCGGGTGGCGCACCACAGCGGCGCGTCCACCCCGGCATCGCCCAGGGCCTGGACCAGCAGGGTGGTCAGCGCCAGCCCGAGGGGCAGCACCGGGTGACCGGGGTGCCGGTCCTCGCCGAGGGCGAGCAGCGACAGCACACCGGCGGGCGGGGCGTCGACCGTCTCGGCCAGCCGCCCGGCGAGCGCCGCCCGGTCGTCGTCACCCCCCGCGGAGAGCTCGACGACATCGGCGCCGTGCGCGCCGAGCGCCGCCCGGACCGCCACGGCGACCGGGTGGTCCTGCTCGCCGTCCGGGACCACGAGCAGCCAGCTGCCCGTCAGTCCGGCATCACCACGGACGGTCAGCGGCTTCCACTGGACCTGGTAGCGCCAGCCGTCCACCACCGAGTGCTCGCGCTGACGGCGGCGCCAGCTGGACAGCGCCGGGAGCACCGAGCTGAGCGGTGCCTCCCCGTCCACCTCCAGCCGCTCGGACAGCGAGGCCAGGTCCGCGCGCTCGACGACGTCCCAGAACTCCGCGTCGGCCGGGTCCGTCGCGACGGCTCCGCCGGCCGCCGGGGCGGACGCCTTGAGCCAGTAGGACGCGCGCTGGAAGGCGTAGGTCGGCAGGTCGTGGATGTGCCGGGCGTCGGTGCCGGTGAGGGCGGCGGTCCAGTCGAGGGTGATGCCGTGGGTGTGGAGGTGAGCGAGGGCGGTGGTGAAGGCCTCGGCCTCGGGGCGGTCGGCACGCAGGGCCGGGACGGCGACGGCGTCCGTGTCGGCCACGGTCTCCTGGACCATCGGGGTCAGGCCGCCCGGGCCGACCTCCAGGAACGCCGTCGCTCCCTGGTCCGCCAGGGTCTTCACGGCGTCGGCGAACCGGACCGCGTGCCGGACGTGCCGCACCCAGTAGTCGGGGTCGGCCAACTCCTCGGCGGTGAGGGGATCCCCGGTGAGGGTGGAGACGATCGGCCGGGTCGGCTCGGCGAAGGTGACGCGCTCGGCGACCTCGCGGAAGCGGGCGAGCATCGGCTCCATCAGCGGCGAGTGGAACGCGTGCGAGACGGCGAGCCGCTTCGTGCGGCGGCCGTCGGCGGCGAGCAGTTCGGCGACCTCCGTCACAGCCTCTTCGGCACCCGAAATGACCACCGACGTGGGACCGTTGACGGCCGCGATGCCCACCAGGTCCTCGCGGCCGGCCAGCAGCGGCGCCACCTCGTCCTCGGAGGCCTGCACCGCCACCATCGCACCACCGGACGGCAGCTCCTGCATCAACCGGCCACGGGCCACCACCAGTTCAGTAGCGTCCGCCAGCGAGAGGACGTCGGCAACGTGGGCGGCAGCGAACTCGCCTATCGAGTGACCGGCCAGGAAGTCCACCCGCACGCCCCACGACTCGACGAGCCGGAACAGCGCCACCTCCACCGCGAACAACGCCGGCTGTGTGAACTCCGTCCGACCCAGCAGCTCCGCGTCCTCCCCGAACACCACGTCGCGCAAGGGCCGTTCGAGGTGGGCGTCCACGGCGTCACACACCGCGTCGAAGGCCTCCGCGAACACCGGGAACGAAGCGTGCAGCTCACGCCCCATCCCCAGCCGCTGGCTCCCCTGCCCCGAGAAGAGCAGAGCGACCTTCGTCCCCGGCATCGCGACACCACGGACCACCGCCCCGGACGACTCGCCGTTCGCCAGCGCACGCAAGCCCTCCAGCGTCCCCGCCACATCCGGCGCGACCACCGCCGCACGGTGCTCCAGCACCGCCCGGGACGTGGCCAGCGAGTACGCCACATCGGCCGCCACCAGATCCTCACGCCCCTGCGCGTACGCGAGCAGCCGCGCGGCCTGATCCCGCAGCGCCTCGAAAGACTTCGCCGACAGCACCCACGGCCTCGCGGCCTGCCCACCCCGGTCCGTCTCACGACGCGGGGCCGCCGCAGCCGGCGCCTGCTCGATGATGACGTGCGCATTGGTCCCGCTGACCCCGAACGAGGAGACACCGGCCCGGCGCGGACGATCGCCGGACGGCCACTCCACCGACTCGGCCAGCAGCCGCACCGCGCCCGCCGACCAGTCCACGTGCGACGACGGCTCGTCCACGTGCAGGGTGGGCGGCAGCACCCCGTGCCGCATCGCCATCACCATCTTGATCACACCCGCCACCCCGGCCGCCGCCTGGGTGTGACCGATGTTGGACTTCACCGTCCCGAGCCAGAGCGGCCGCTCCTCGGGCCGGTCCTGGCCGTAGGCCTTGAGCAGGGCCTGCGCCTCGATCGGGTCGCCCAGCGTCGTCCCGGTGCCGTGCGCCTCCACCGCGTCGACATCGGCCGCCGACAGCCCGGCGTTCGCCAGCGCCTGCCGGATCACCCGCTGCTGCGCGGGGCCGTTGGGCGCCGTCAGCCCGTTCGACGCACCGTCCTGGTTCACCGCCGAGCCGCGCACCACCGCCAGCACCGGGTGCCCGTTGCGCCGCGCGTCCGACAGCCGCTCGACCAGCAGCATGCCCACGCCCTCCGCGAGGCCGGTGCCGTCGGCCCCGGCCCCGAAGGCCCGGCAGCGCCCGTCCTCGGACAGGCCGCGCTGTCGGCTGAAGGCGATGAGCGCGCCCGGGGTCGACATCACCGTGACACCGCCGGCCAGGGCCAGCTCGCACTCACCCGAGCGCAGCGCCTGCGCCGCCAGGTGCAGGGCCACCAGCGACGAGGAGCACGCCGTGTCGACGGTCACCGCCGGCCCCTCCAGGCCGAAGGTGTAGGCGAGACGGCCGGAGACGACCGCCGCCGAGTTTCCGGTGAGCAGGTGGCCTTCGAGTCCCTCCGCGTCCGCCTCGCGCAGCCCGGCCGCGTAGTCCTGGCCGTTGGTGCCGGTGAAGACGCCGGTCCGGCTGCCGCGCAGGGCGGCCGGGTCGATGCCGGCCCGCTCGAACGCCTCCCAGGTGGTCTCCAGCAGCAGGCGCTGCTGCGGGTCCATGGCCAGCGCCTCGCGCGGCGAGATCCCGAAGAAGCCCGCGTCGAACTCGTCGGCGTCGTGCAGGAATCCTCCCTCGCGGGTGTAGCAGCGGCCCGGGGCGTCGGGGTCCGGGTCGTAGAGACCGTCCAGGTCCCAACCGCGGTTCGCCGGGAGGCCGGTGATCGCGTCGGTCCCGTCGGCCACCAGCCGCCACAGCTCCTCGGGGTCGGCGACCCCGCCCGGGAAGCGGCAGCTCATCGCGACGATCGCGATCGGCTCGGCGTCGTCGCCGGAGCGGCCGGTGCGGGCGGGGGCGGCGGTGACGAGGTCCTGCTCGCCGCCGAAGGCCTCCTCCAGCAGGTGCCCGGCCAGGGCGGCCGGGGTCGGGTGGTCGAAGACCGCGGTGACCGGCAGCCGCACGCCGGTCGCGGCGATCAGCCGGTTGCGCAGCTCCAACGCGGCGAGGGAGTCGAAGCCCAGCTCGCGGAACGCCCGTCCGGGGTCGACCAGTTCGGCGGCGCTGTGGCCGAGTACGGCCGCGGCCTGGCCGCGGACCAGGGCGAGCAGCGCCTCCCGGCGCTCGGCCGGCGCGAGTGCGGCCAGCCGCCCCAGCTCGGCGGAGGCCTCACCGGCCACCGCCCCGGCCGCCCGGCGGACCGGCGTCCTGATCAGGCCGCGCAGCAGGGCGGGCACGGTGCCGCCGGCCGCCTGGGCGCGCATCGTGGCGAGGTCCAGCCGCACCGGGGCGAGGGCCGGGTCGTCCAGCGTGCGGGCGAGGTCGAGCAGGCGGAGGCCTTCGTCGGCCGCGAGCGGCACCAGACCGGCGCGGGCCATCCGCCGGAGGTCGCCGTCCGCCAGCCGGGTCTGCGCGCCGCGTTCCTCCCAGACGCCCCAGGCCAGCGAGGAGGCGGCGAGCCCCTCGGCCGCGCGGTGGTGGGCCAGCGCGTCCAGGAACGCGTTGCCCGCCGCGTAGGCGCCCTGGCCGGCGCCGCCGAGAGTGCCGGCGAAGGAGGAGAAGAGGACGAAGGCGGCCAGGTCGGCGTCCCGGGTGAGTTCGTGCAGGTTGAGCGCCGCGTCGACCTTGGGGCGCAGGACCTGGTCGAGCTCCTCGGCGGTCAGCGCGTCGACCAGGCCGCCCGCGACCACGGCGGCCGCGTGGACGACGGCGGTCAGCGGCCGGTCCTCGGGGATGCCCGCCAGCAGGTCGGCCAGGGCGTCGCGGTCGGCCGCGTCGCAGGCGGCGACGGTGACGGACGCGCCGAGGGCCGTCAGCCGCGCGCGCAGCTCGGCCGCGCCCTCGGCGTCGGGTCCGCGCCGGCCGGTCAGCACGAGGTGGCGGATGCCGTGCTCGGTGACGAGGTGTTCGGCGACCAGCCCGCCCAGCGCGCCGGTGCCGCCGGTGATCAGGGCGGTACCGTTCGGGTCGAGCGGGGCCGCGGTGAGGTCCCCGGCGGCTTCCGGCGCGGTGCGCAGCGGGACGCGGGCCAGCCGGGCGACGGCCACCGCCCCGGCGCGCAGGGCCAGTTGCGGCTCACCGGTGGCGATCGCGGCGGGCAGCAGCCGGAAGGACTCCGGGTGGTCGTCGATGTCCGCCAGGACCAGCCGGTCGGCGTGCTCGGACTGCGCCGAGCGGACCAGGCCCCAGACCGGCGCGTGGTCCAGGCCGGGGGTGTCGGCCCCGGCCTCGGTGGCCACCGCGCCGCTGGTCAGCAGCACCAGCCGGGAGCCGGCGAGGCGTTCCTCGGCCAGCCAGTCGTGCAGCAGCGCGAGGGTGTCGCGCGCCGTCGCCCGGACGGCCTGCGCACCGGCCCCGCCGGTGGGCAGGACGGCCACCACCACCTCGGGCAGCGGCGCGCCGCCCGTCGCCACGGCCTCGGTCAGCGCTGCCGGGGTGGCGAAGGCCTGCGGCGGCCGGGGACCGTCGAGCAGTGCCCGGACGGCCGCCGAGGCGTCGTCGCCGAGCACCGCCCAGGGGCCTTCCGGTGCGGTGGCCGGCACCGGCAGCGCCGTCCAGTCCACCCGGTAGACGGCGTCGTGGTGTCCGCCGCGGGCCGGGCGCAGCTGTTCGTCGCCGACCGTGCGGAAGGAGAGCGTGCCGACCCCGGCCACCGCCCGGCCGGTGCCGTCGGCGACGGTCACCGACACGGCGTCGGTGCCGGTGGGGGCCAGCCGCACGCGCAGTTCGGCGGCGCCGGTGGCGTGCAGGCGCACCCCCTCCCAGGAGAACGCCAGCCGTCCGGTGCCCATGTCGCCGAGCGGGCCGAACCCGACGGCGTGCAGCGCCGCGTCCAGCAGCGCCGGGTGCAGGCCGAACCGGGCCGCGTCGGGCTGCGCCTCGGCGGGCAGGGCGACGGTGGCGAAGACCTCCTCGTCGCGCCGCCAGGCGGCCCGCAGGCCCTGGAAGACCGGGCCGTACTCGAAGGAGCGCTCGGCGAGGCGGTCGTAGAAGCCGGTGAGGTCGATCGCGGTGGCGTCGGCGGGCGGCCAGTGGGTGAGGTCCTCGCCCGCGTCGGCGGGGCCGGCGCCCAGTACGCCGGTGCCGTGGCGGGTCCACTCGTCCTCGGCGGGGGCGTCCTCGGGCCGCGAGTACAGGCCGAAGGAGCGCCGGCCGTTCCCGTCCGGGGGTCCGACCGAGACCTGCACCACCACGCCGCCGTGGTCGGGCAGCAGCAGCGGCGCTTCCAGGGTCAGTTCCTCCAGCAGGCCGCAGCCGACCTGGTCGCCGGCCCGGATCGCGAGCTCGACGAAGGCCGTGCCCGGCAGCAGCACCGTGCCCAGCACGACGTGGTCGGCGAGCCAGGGGTGGGTGTGCGCGGAGAGCCGGCCGGTGAGCAGCAGGCCGTCGGAGTCCGCCAGGGTGACGACGGCGCCCAGCAGCGGGTGGTCCGCCGGGCCGAGCCCGAGGCCGGCGGCGTCACCGGCGGTGTGCGGGGCGTCCAGCCAGTACCGCTGGTGCTGGAAGGCGTAGGTGGGCAGCGGGACGGTGCGGGCGCCGGTGCCGGCGAGGACGGCCGGCCAGTGGACGCCGGCCCCGTGTGCGTGGGCCTCGGCGACGGCGCGCAGCACCCGGGCCGGGCCGCCCTCGCCGCGGCGCAGGGTGCCCAGCGCCACGGCCTCGCCGCCCAGCGCGTCGACGGTCTCCTGCATGCCGATCGTCAGCACCGGGTGGGCGCTGACCTCGATCAGGACGCCGTGGCCGTGGGCCACCAGCGCGCGGGTGACCTCCTCGAACCGCACGGTCTGCCGCAGGCTCCGGTACCAGTAGTCCGCGTCCAGCTCGGCCGTGTCCAGGGCCGTCCCGGTCACGGTGGAGTAGAACGGCACGTCGCAGGAGCGCGGAACGATGTCCGCGAGTTCGGCCAGCACCCGCTCGCGCACCGCTTCGACCTGCGCCGAGTGCGAGGCGTAGTCGACGGCGATCATCCGGGCCCGGACGTCGTCGGCGACCAGGCTGTCGCGCAGTTCGGCCAGCGCGTGCGGGTCGCCGGACAGGACGATGGACGAGGGGCTGTTGACGGCGGCCACCGACAGCCGCTCGCCCCAGGGCGCGAGGCGCGGGGTCAGGCTCTCCAGCGGCAGGTTGACGGACATCATGCCGCCCAGCCCGGCCAGGACGGTCAGCGCGCGGCTGCGCAGCGCCACCACCTTCGCGGCGTCCTGCAGGGAGAGCGCGCCCACCACGCAGGCGGCGGCGATCTCGCCCTGACTGTGCCCGGCCACCGCCTCGGGCCGCACCCCGTAGGAGTGCCACAGCTCGGCCAGCGAGACCATCACGGCGAACAGCACCGGCTGCACGACGTCGACCCGGTCCAGTCCGGGCGCGCCGTCCTCGCCGCGCAGCACGGCCGTCAGCGACCAGTCCACGTAGGGGGCGAGGGCTTCCTCGCACTGGCCGATCCGCTCGCGGAACACCGCGGAGGCGTCGAGCAGTTCGACGGCCATGCCGGTCCACTGCGAGCCCTGCCCGGGGAAGACCAGCGCGACCTGGCGGACGTCCTCGGCGACGCCGCGCACCAGGTCCGGCTCGGGCGAGCCGGCGGCCAGCGCGGCCAGCGCCCCGTCGAGCCCGGCCCGGTCGGCGGCGAGCAGCACGGCGCGGTGCTCGAAGGCCGAGCGGGAGGTGGCCAGGGAGAGGGCGACGTCGAGGGCGTCGAGTTCCGGCTCCGCGGCGAGGTGCGTGTGCAGGCGTCCGGCCTGGGCTTCGAGGGCGGCCTGGTCCTTGCCGGACAGCACCCAGGGGATCAGCGGCAGCGCCTGCCCGGGCGCCGGCGGATCGCCGTCGGCCGGGTCGCCCTCCGTGTCCGGCTGGGGCTCCGGCTGTTCGAGGACGAGGTGCGCGTTGGTGCCGCTGACGCCGAAGGCCGACACGCCGGCCCGCCGGGGCGCGCCCGTCTCGGGCCAGGCGGTCGCCTCGGTCAGCAGCGTCACCGCGCCGGCCGACCAGTCGACGTGCGGCGAGGGCTCCGTGACGTGCAGCGTGGGCGGCAGCACCCCGTGCCGGATCGCCTGCACCATCTTGATCACACCGGCGACGCCGGCCGCGGCCTGGGTGTGGCCGATGTTCGACTTGATCGAGCCCAGCCGCAGCGGCCGGTCGGCGGGCCGGTCCTGACCGTAGGTCGCGAGCAGGGCCTGCGCCTCGATCGGGTCACCGAGCGCGGTGCCGGTGCCGTGCGCCTCCACCGCGTCCACCTCGGCGGGCGACAGCCGGGCACTGGCCAGCGCCTGCCGGATCACCCGCTGCTGGGACGGCCCGTTCGGCGCCGTCAGACCGTTGGAGGCCCCGTCCTGGTTCACCGCGCTGCCACGCACCACCGCCAGCACCGGGTGCCCGTTGCGCCGCGCGTCCGAGAGGCGCTCGACCAGCAGCACACCGACGCCCTCGCCCCAGCCCGTACCGTCCGCCGAGGCGGAGAACGCCCGGCACCGGCCGTCGGGCGACAGGCCCCGCTGGCGGCTGAACTCGGTGAACGTGGTCGGCCCGGCCATCACGGTGACGCCGCCGGCCAGCGCCAGCGAGCACTCGCCCTGGCGCAGCGCCTGGACGGCGAGGTGCAGGGCGACCAGCGAGGACGAGCAGGCGGTGTCGATCGTCACCGCCGGGCCCTCCAGGCCCAGGGTGTAGGCGATCCGGCCGGAGACCACGCTGCCCGAGTTCCCGGTGCTCACGTAGCCCTCGATGCCCTCGGGCAGCTGCGGCAGCCGGGAGGCGTAGTCGTGGTACATGACGCCGGCGAAGACCCCGGTGTCGCTGCCGCGCAGCGAGCGCGGGTCGATCGAGGCCCGTTCCACCGCCTCCCAGGACGCCTCCAGCAGCAGCCGCTGCTGCGGGTCCATCGCCAGCGCCTCGCGCGGGCCGATGCCGAAGAATCCGGCGTCGAACTCGGCGGCGTCGTGCAGGAAGCCGCCCTCGCGGGTGTAGGTGGTGCCGGGGTTTCCGGGGTCCGGATGGTAGAGCGACTCCAGGTCCCAGCCGCGGTCGGTCGGGAAGCCGGAGATCGCGTCGCCGCCCTCCGTGACCAGCTGCCAGAGGTCCTCCGGCGAGCGGACCCCTCCGGGGAAGCGGCAGCTCATCGCCACGATCGCGATCGGCTCGTGGTTGCGGCTCTCGACCTCCCGCAGCCGCTGACGCGCATGGCGCAGGTCGACGGTGGCACGCTTGAGGTAGTCCCTGAGCTTGTTCTCGTCAGTCATCTGAATTCCGTTCCGCAACGCCGAGGGGAGTACGTGCCGGTCGGTTGCCGTCGATTGCCGGTCGATCAGGTGCCGAGCTCGTTGTCCAGCAGCTCGAAGAGTTCGTCGTCGGTGGCCGCTTCGACCGAGGAGGTGTCGTGGCCGGCGCCGCGCTGCCCGTCCTGCGCCCCGTTCCACTTCGCCAGCAGGACCTCCAGGCGCATGGTGACGGTGCTGCGCAGCCCGCGGTCGGACGGGGAGGCGGCCAGCGCGGCTTCGAGCCGGTCGATCTCCGCGAGCACGGACGGCGGCTCCGCCTCTCCCCCGGCCGGCAGCGAGGCGCCGAGGTGCTCCGCCAGGGCGGTCGGCGTCGGGTGGTCGAACAGCAGGCTCGCCGGCAGGCGCAGCCCGGTGACGGCGCCGAGGCGGTTGCGCAGTTCGACGGCCGTGAGCGAGTCGAAGCCGAGGTCGCGGAAGGCCTGGCCGGCGCCCACCGCCTCCGCGGAGGCGTGCCCCAGGACGGCGGCGACCTCACCGCGGACGGTGGCCAGCAGGATCCGCCGGCGCTTGTCCTGCGACGCCCCGGCCAGCTGCTCGGTCAGCTCGCCCGCGCCCGCGCCCGGCCGGTCCGGCCGACGGGCCGGGACCGGCACCAGGCCACGCAGCACGGCGGGCAGCGGGTGACTCCCGGCCCGGGC
Source organism: Kitasatospora sp. NPDC058032 (assembly GCF_042885845.1). Taxonomy (NCBI): domain Bacteria; kingdom Bacillati; phylum Actinomycetota; class Actinomycetes; order Kitasatosporales; family Streptomycetaceae; genus Kitasatospora; species Kitasatospora sp. NPDC058032. The sequence continues at coordinate 304,682 of NZ_JBHVRK010000009.1, forward strand.
GCGCAGGGCGGCGAGGTTCAGCCGCACCGGGAGGAGGACTCCGGGGCCACCGGTCGTGGCCGCCGCGCGGGCCGTGTCGAAGAGGGCCAGGCCCTCGCGCCCCGACAGCGGCGCCACCCCGCCCCGGGCCATCCGCCCGAGCGCCTCGGCGCCCGCCTCGCCCAGCATCCCCTCGTCACCGGCCCACGGCCCCCAGGCGAGCGAGACGCCCGGCAGGCCCTGCGAGCGGCGGAGCTCCACCAGCGCGTCCAGGTAGGCGTTGGCGGCCGCGTAGTTGGCCTGTCCGGCGGTGCCGAGCGTGCCGGCGAGGGAGGAGAAGAGCACGAACGCGGTCGACGCGTGGTCCCGGGTCAGCTCGTGCAGGTGGAAGGCCGCGTCGACCTTCGGACGGAACACCCGGTCCAGCCGCTCCGGCGTCAACGAGTCCACCAGCGCGTCGTCCAGTACACCGGCGGCGTGCACGACGGCGGTCAGCGGGTGCTCGGCCGGCACCGCGTCGAGCAGCGCGGCGAGCGCGGCGCGGTCGGCCACGTCGCAGGCCGCCGTCGTCACCCGGGCGCCCAGGGCGGCCAGTTCGGCCTCGAACCCGCCCGCGCCGTCGGCCTCCGGCCCGCGTCGGCTGGTCAGCAGCAGGTGCCGCGCACCGTGCACCGCGACCAGGTGCCGCGCCACCTGCCGGCCCAGCGCCCCGGTCGCGCCGGTCACCAGGACGGTGCCGGCGGGGTCCAGGGCCTCTGTCGTCGCCGTGCCGGCTGCCGGTGTGTCGACGGTCGTCGTGTCGGAGGCCGTCGTCGCGGAGGCCGTCGCGCGTGCCAGCCGGGGCACGAACGTCCGGCCCGCCCGCACCGCCAGCTGCGGTTCGTCCGCCGTCGCGGTGGCCGCCAGCAGGGCCGGCAGGGCGCGCGCGGACTGCTCGTCGTCGTCCAGGTCGACCAGGACGAAGCGGCCCGGGTGCTCGGACTGCGCGGAGCGGACCAGGCCCCAGACCGCGGCCTGGGCCGGATCCGGCCGCCCGGGTGCGCCGTCGCCCGGGACGTCGGGTGCGACGGCGCCCTGTGTCAGCACCACCAGCCGGGCGGAGTCGGAACCGGCCCGCTCCAGCCACTCGCGCACCAGCGCCAGCACGTACCCGGTCGCGGCCCGAGCCGCCTCCGGTGTACCCGCCGCCGCGCCGGGGGCCGGGGGCAGCAGTGCGACCACGGCGTCGGGCAGCGCCGGCCCGGCGAACAGGCCGGCGAGATCGGCGTGGACCTCGGGGGCGCGGCCGGCGGCACGCAGGGCCGTGGCCGGTCCGCTCGCCGTGCCGCCCACCAGCGCCCAAGGCGACGGTTCGACGGCGGTGTCGGCGGATTCGACGTGCGGGAGGGGCGCCCAGGTCACCCGGTAGAGCGAGTCCGGCTGCCCAGTACGGGCAGCGGCCAACTGCTCCGCGGAGACCGGCCTCAGGACGAGTGAGTCGACCGAGGCGACGGGCCTCCCGGTCCCGTCCGCGGCCAGCAGGGACACCGCGTCCGTTCCGGCCGGGGCGATCCGCACCCGCAGGGCCGCCGCGCCGGACTCGTACCGGCGCACCCCGCTCCAGGAGAAGGGAACACGGGTCCGGCCGGTGTCGGGCAGCAGCCCGCCCAGGGCGACGGCGTGCAGCGCCGCGTCCAGTAGGGCGGGGTGCACACCGAACCCACCGGTCTGCGTGCCCTCGGGCAGCGCCACCTCCGCCAACACGGCGTCACCCTGCTGCCAGGCCGCCCGCAGGCCCCGGAACACCGGGCCGTAGTCGAGCCCGGAACCCGCCAACCGCTCGTACAGCGCCTCCGTGTCGAGCACGCCCGCCCCCGGCGGGGGCCAAGCGGACAGCTCGAACTCCGCGCCCGGGCCGCCGGCGCCGAGCACACCCGTGGCGTGACCGGTCCACGGCTGGTCGGACGCGTCCCCGTGGGCCGCGCGGGAGTAGATCGTCAGCGTGCGGCGGCCGGCGCCGTCGGCGGGGGCCACGACAACCTGGAGCTGCACACCGGCCTGGTCGGGCAGGGCGAGCGGCGCCTGGATCGTCAGCTCCTCCAGGAGGTCGCAGCCCACCTCGTCGGCGGCCCGCAGCGCGAGGTCCACCAGGGCGGTGCCGGGAAGCAGCACGGTGCCCAGCACCGCGTGATCGGCGAGCCAGGGATGGGTGGGCAGGGACAGCCGACCGGTGAGCAGCACGCCCTCGCCGCCGGCCAGTGTGACGGCGGCTCCCAGCAGGGGGTGCTCGGCCGCCGACAGGCCCGCCGAGATGACGTCGCCGACCGCCGGACCCGGCTCCAGCCAGAAGCGGCGGCGCTGGAAGGCGTAGGTCGGCAGGTCGTCGACGCGTCGGGCGTCGGTGCCGGTGAGGGCGGCGGTCCAGTCGAGGGTGATGCCGTGGATGTGGAGGTGGGCGAGGGCGGTGGTGAAGGCCTCGGCCTCGGGGCGGTCGGCGCGCAGGGCCGCGACGGCGACGGCGTCCGGCGACGTCTCCTGGACCATCGGGGTCAGGCCGCCCGGGCCGACCTCCAGGAACGCCGTCACGCCGTTGGCCGCGAGCGTCTGGACGGCATCCGCGAACCGGACCGCGTGCCGGACGTGCCGCACCCAGTACTCGGGGTCCGCCAGCTCCTCGACGGTGAGCGGCTCCCCGGTGAGCGTCGAGACGATCGGCCGGGTCGGCTCGGCGAACGTAACACGCTCGGCGACCTCACGGAAGCGGGCCAGCATCGGCTCCATCAGCGGCGAGTGGAACGCATGCGAGACCGCCAGCCGCTTCGTGCGGCGGCCCTCGGCGGCGAGCAGTTCGGCAACCTCTGCCACAGCCTCTTCGGCACCCGAAATAACCACCGACGTGGGACCGTTGACGGCCGCGATGCCCACCACGTCCTCGCGGCCGGCCAACAGCGGCAGCACCTCGTCCTCGGAGGCCTGCACCGCCACCATCACGCCGCCGGGCGGCAGCTCCTGCATCAACCGGCCACGCGCCACCACCAGTTCAGCAGCGTCCGACAGCGAGAGGACATCGGCCACGTGGGCGGCAGCGAACTCGCCTATCGAGTGACCCGCCAGGAAGTCCGCGCGCACACCCCACGACGCCACCAACCGGAACAACGCCACCTCCACCGCGAACAACGCCGGCTGCGTGAACTCCGTCCGGTTGAGGAGTTCCGGGTCCTCTCCGAACACCACGTCGCGCAAGGGCCGTTCGAGGTGGGCGTCCACGGCGTCACACACCGCGTCGAAGGCCTCCGCGAACACCGGGAACGAAGCGTGCAGCTCACGCCCCATCCCCAGCCGCTGGCTCCCCTGCCCCGAGAAGAGCAGAGCGACCTTCGTCCCCGGCACCGCGACACCACGGACCACCGCCCCGGACGACTCGCCGTTCGCCAGCGCACGCAGGCCCTCCAGCGTCCCCGCCACATCCGGCGCGACCACGGCCGCACGGTGCTCCAGCACCGCCCTGGACGTGGCCAGCGAGTACGCCACATCGGCCGCCACCAGGTCCTCACGCCCCTGCGCGTACGCGAGCAGCCGCGCGGCCTGGTCCCGCAGCGCCTCGGGAGACTTCGCCGACAGCACCCACGGCCTCGCGGCCTGGTCGCCCTGGTCCGTCTCACGACGCGGGGCCGCCGCAGCCGGCGCCTGCTCGATGATGACGTGCGCATTGGTCCCGCTGAAGCCGAACGAGGAGACACCGGCCCGGCGCGGACGGTCACCGGAGGGCCATGCGACCGGTTCGGTCAGCAGCCGCACCGCACCGCTCGACCAGTCGATGTGCGGGGACGGCTGCTCCGCGTGCAGGGTCCTGGGCAGGACGCCGCGCTGGAGCGCCTGAACCATCTTGATCACGCCGCCCACCCCGGCCGCCGCCTGGGTGTGACCGATGTTCGACTTCAACGATCCCAGCCACAGCGGCCGTTCGCGGTCCTGCCCGTACGTCGTCAGCAGCGCCTGCGCCTCGATCGGGTCACCGAGCCTGGTGCCCGTGCCGTGCGCCTCCACCGCGTCGACATCGGCCGCCGACAGCCCGGCACTCGCCAGCGCCTGCCGGATCACCCGCTGCTGCGCGGGACCGTTCGGCGCCGTCAGGCCGTTGGACGCGCCGTCCTGGTTGATGGCGCTGCCACGCACCACCGCCAGCACCGGGTGCCCGTTGCGCTCCGCGTCCGACAGCCGCTCGACCAGCAGCATGCCGGCACCCTCGCCCCAGCCCGTGCCGTCGGCTCCGGCGCCGAACGCCTTGCAGCGACCGTCGGCGGCGAGCCCGCGCTGCCGGCTGAACTCGACGAACGCCCCCGGTCCGGCCATCACGGTGACGCCGCCGGCCAGCGCCAGCGAGCACTCACCCGAGCGCAGCGCCTGCACCGCCAGGTGCAGGGCCACCAGCGACGAGGAGCACGCCGTGTCCACCGTCACCGCCGGCCCCTCCAGACCGAAGGAGTAGGAGAGCCGGCCCGAGATGACGCTGCCCGAGTTTCCGGTGCCGAGAAAGCCCTCCACGCCCTCGGGGACCGTCTGCAGCGAGGAGGCGTAGTCGTGGTACATCACCCCGGCGAAGACGCCGGTGTCCGAGCCCTTCACCGAGGTCGGGTCGATGCCCGCCCGCTCGAACGCCTCCCAGGTCGTCTCCAGCAGCAGCCGCTGCTGCGGGTCCATCGCCAGCGCCTCGCGCGGCGAGATCCCGAAGAACGCCGCGTCGAACTCGCCCGCGTCGTGCAGGAATCCGCCCTCACGGGTGTGACTGGTTCCGGCCTCGTCGGGACCGTCGGCGGAGAGCAGGCCGAGGTCCCAGCCCCGGTCGACGGGAAACCCGGAGATGGCGTCCGTACCCGAGGCCAGCAGCTGCCACAGCTCCTCCGGCGAGCTCACCCCGCCGGGATAGCGGCAGCTCATGGCGACGATCGCGATCGGCTCGTCCGCCCGGGCCGTGGTGACGGCGGCAGCGGCGGGGCGCGGTGCGTCGGCCAGCTGGTCCCGCAGGAAGCCGGCCAGCGCGGCGGGCGTCGGGTAGTCGAAGACCAGGCCGGCCGGCAGTCGCACACCGGTGGCGGCGCCGAGCCGGTTCCGGAGTTCGACGGCCGTCAGCGAGTCGAAGCCCAACTCGCGGAACGCCTGCCCCGATGGGACCGACTCGGCGCGACCGTGGCCCAGGACCGCGGCGGCATGGGTGCGCACCAGCTCCACCAGCAGCTCGTACTGCTGCGCTTCGGGCAGCCCGGCCAACCGGAGCGCCGTCGCCGCCGACGCCCCGGACTGCCCGGTCCCGGACGCGGCGACGCGACGCACCGAGGCGGGCACCAGGTTCCGCAGCACGACCGGCAGTTCCCCGGATCGGGCCGACTCCCGCAGGACCCGGGTGTCCCAACGCGCCGCCACCACGAACGGATCCGCTGAGCACATGGCGGCGTCGAAGAGCGCCAGGCCGTCCTCGGTCTCGATCGCGGTCATCCCGGACCGGGAGATCCGGCGCCGGTCCACCTCGCTCAACTCACCGCTGAGCGCGCTGTCCTGAGCCCACAGCCCCCAGGCCATCGACACCGCCGGCAGCCCGGCCGCCCGCCGCTGCAACGCGAGCGCGTCCAGGAACGCGTTCGCCGCCGCATAGTTGCCCTGCCCCGCACTGCCGAACACCCCGGCGGCGGAGGAGAACAGGACGAACGCCGACAGCTCCAAGTCCCGCGTCAACTCGTCCAGATGCAGCGCCGCATCCACCTTCGGACGGAACACCCGATCGATCCGCTCCGCCGACAACGACTCGACCAGCCCGTCATCGGTCACACCCGCCGCGTGCACGACCCCCGTCAGCGGGTGCTCCGCAGGGACGGCCGCCAGCAACCCGGCCAGCGCGTCACGGTCCGCCACGTCACAGGCCTCGACGACGACCTCGGCACCCGCCGCCGTCAACTCCGCCACCAAGTCGGCCATACCCTCGGCACCCGCACCCGAACGGCTCACCAGCAACAACCGGCGCACCCCGTGCCCGACGACCAGGTGCCGCGCCACCAGACGCCCCAACGTGCCCGAAGCACCCGTCACCAGCACCGTGCCACCCTCGGCAAAACGAACCGCAGGGCCCTCAACCGCGGCGACCCGCGCCAGACGCGGCACCAGCACCTCACCGCCGCGCACCGCGACCTGCGACTCACCCGACGCCACGGCCGCCGAAACCGCCACCTGGACGTGCCCGGCCCCCGGCTCCACATCCACCAGCACGAACCGGCCCGGATGCTCCGACTGCGCCGACCGCACCAGGCCCCACACCGCCGCCTGACCCGCATCAACAGCACCCTCGGCCACCCCGCCACGGGTCACCACCACCAACCGCGAACCCTCGAAACGCTCTTCGCGCACCCACTCCTTCAGCAGCTCCAACACTCCGCCGACAACCGCGCGCACACCCTCGGCGCCGGACCCCGACGGCGGGCACACGACCGCCAGCAGCCCCGGCACCTCCGCATCGGCCCCCGGAGCCTCCAAGCCCTCCCGGACCTCCACCTCCGCAGCCTCACCCACCGCCACCGGCGCGGGCACCCACTCCACCCGGTAGAGCGCGTCACGCTGCTCGTCGCGCGCGGCGGCCAGCTGCTCCGCGGCCACCGGGCGCAGCATCAACGACTCGACCGACAGCACCGGCCGGCCGGTGCCGTCCGCAGCCGAGAGCGTGACCGTGCCCGTGCCGACGCCGGAGCCGGCCGCCGGGGCCAGCCGGACCCGCAGCACGGTCGCTCCGGTGGCGGACACGCTCACCCCGCTCCACGCGAACGGGATCCGCCCCTCGTCCGACTCCGCGACGAAGTCACCCAGGCCGACGGCGTGCAGGGCCGCGTCCAGCAGGGCGGGGTGCACACCGAAGCCCGTCGCCTCGATGCCCTCCGGCAGCGCGACCTCGGCGAAGACCTCGGCGCCGCGTCGCCACCCGGCCCGCACGCCCCGGAACACCGGACCGTAGGCCAGGCCCAGTTCGGCGAGACGGTCGTACAGCCCATCGACGTCGACCTCGGCTGCGCCGGCGGGCGGCCACGCGGACAGCTCGTCCTCCGCGTGCTCCGCCGTCGGCGGCTGGGCCGTCGCCAGCACACCGGTGGCGTGGCAGGTCCACGGCGCGGCGGCGGTGGCGTCGTCGAGCCGCGAGTAGAGCCGCACGGCGCGACGGCCCGACGGGTCGGCGCCGTCCACCTGCACCTGGACGTGGACGCCGCCCCGCTCGGGCAGCACCAGCGGCGACTCCAGGGTCAGTTCCTCGACGCGGTCACAGCCCACCTGGTCGCCGGCCCGGATCGCCAACTCCACCAGCGCCGTGCCGGGCAGCAGGACCGTTCCCCTCACGACGTGGTCCGCCAGCCACGCGTGCGTGGCGAGGGACAGCCGGCCGGTCAGCAGCACACTGTCACGGTCGGCCAGCGTGACCGCCGCCGCCAGCAGCGGGTGCTCCGCCGACCACAGGCCCGAGCCGGCGAGGTCACCTTCGGCCGGGCGGGTGTCGAGCCAGTACCGCTCGTGCTGGAACGCGTAGGTCGGCAGGTCGACCCGCCGGGCGCCGGTGCCGCTGAACACGGCCTCCCAGTCGAGGGCGATGCCGTGGGTGTGGAGCCGGGCAAGGGCGGCGGTGAAGGACTCGACCTCGGGACGGTCGGCACGCAGAGCCGGGACGGCAACGGCGTCCGCCGACGTCTCCTGGACCATCGAGGTCAGGCCCCCGGGGCCGATCTCCAGGAACGCCGTCACACCGTTGGCCGCGAGCGTCTGGACGGCGTCGGCGAACCGGACCGCGTGCCGGACGTGCCGCACCCAGTACTCGGGGTCCGCCAACTCCTCGGCAATGAGCGGCCGTCCGGTGAGCGTCGAGACGATCGGCCGGGTCGGCTCGGCGAACGTGACGCGCTCGGCGACCGCGCGGAAGCGGGCCAACATCGGCTCCATCAGCGGCGAGTGGAACGCGTGCGAGACGGCGAGCCGCTTCGTCCGCCGCCCGTCGGCCGCCAGCAGCTCGACAACCTCTGCCACCGCCTCTTCGGCACCCGAAATAACCACCGACGACGGACCGTTGACCGCGGCGATGCCGACCAGGTCCGCACGGCCGGCCAACAGCGTCGCCACCTCGTCCTCGGAGGCCTGCACCGCCACCATCGCACCACCCGACGGCAGCTCCTGCATCAACCGGCCACGCGCCACCACCAGTTCAGCGGCATCGGCCAGCGAGAACACGCCGGCCACGTGCGCGGCGGCCAGCTCACCGATCGAGTGACCCGCCAGGAAGTCCGCCCGCACACCCCACGACTCCACCAGCCGGAACAGCGCCACCTCCACCGCGAACAACGCCGGCTGCGTGAACTCCGTCCGACCCAGCAGCTCCGCATCCTCCCCGAACACCACCTCACGCAACGACCGGCCCAAGTGGACGTCGACCGCAGCGCAGACCTCGTCGAAGGCCTCCGCGAACACCGGGAACGCCGCGTGCAGCTCACGCCCCATCCCCACCCGCTGACTCCCCTGACCCGAGAAGACCAGGGCGGCCAGGCTCCGAGGGGCCACCGCCCCGGTGACCACCCCCGCGGCGGGCTCGTCCCGCGCCAGCGCGCCCAGGGCCTGGCGCAGGTCCTCGCGGTCGGCCGCGACGATCACCGCCCGGTGGTCGAGAGCGGCCCGCGTCGTCGCGGCGGAGACACCGAGGTCCGCCACCGTGAGCCCGGGGTCGGCGTCCGTACGGGCGAGGAGGCGTGCGGCCTGGTCGCGCAGGGCCGCCGGGCTCTTGGCCGCCAGCAGCACGGGAAGCGGCAGCCGGAGCGGCCCGGGGACCTGCGGGGCCTCGGCGGCCGGCTCGCCCTCCTCGGCCGACGGGGCCTGCTCGACGATGACGTGCGCGTTGGTCCCGCTGAAGCCGAAGGAGGAGACGGCTGCGCGGCGCGGTCGGTCGCCCGCCGGCCACGCCACCGGCTCGGTCAGCAGTTCCACCGCGCCCGCCGACCAGTCGACGTGCGGCGTCGGCTCGTCCACGTGCAGGGTCTTCGGCAGCAGCTCATGCCGCAGCGCCTGGACCATCTTGATGATGCCGCCCACCCCGGCCGCCGCCTGGGTGTGGCCGAGGTTGGACTTCAACGAGCCCAGCCACAGCGGCCGTTCGCGGTCCTGCCCGTACGTCGCCAGCAGCGCCTGCGCCTCGATCGGGTCGCCCAGCGTCGTCCCGGTGCCGTGCGCCTCCACCGCGTCCACGTCCGCCGCCGACAGCCCGGCGTTCGCCAGCGCCTGCCGGATCACCCGCTGCTGCGACGGCCCGTTCGGCGCCGTCAGCCCGTTCGACGCACCGTCCTGGTTGATGGCGCTGCCGCGCACCACCGCCAGCACCCGGTGCCCGTTGCGCCGCGCGTCGGAGAGCCGCTCCAGCAGCAGCACACCGACACCCTCAGCCCACCCGGTGCCGTCCGCCGCCGCCGCGAAGGGCTTGCAGCGGCCGTCCGCGGCCAGCCCGCGCTGCCGGCTGAAGTCCACGAACGCCGTGGGGTTGGACATCGCGGTGACACCGCCGGCCAGCGCCAGCGTGCACTCCCCCTGCCGCAGCGCCTGCACCGCCAGGTGCAGGGCCACCAGCGAGGACGAGCACGCCGTGTCCACCGTCACCGCCGGCCCCTCCAGGCCGAAGGTGTAGGCCACCCGGCCCGAGACGACGCTGGCGGCGCTGCCCGTCCCGATGTACCCCTCGACGTCCTCGACCGCCTGCTGCAGGACGGCCGAGTGGTCGTGGTACATCACGCCGGCGAACACGCCGGTCCGGCTGCCCCGCAGCGAGGTCGGGTCGATCCCCGCCCGCTCGAAGGCCTCCCACGAGGTCTCCAGCAGCAGCCGCTGCTGCGGGTCCATGGTGAGGGCCTCACGGGGCGAGATCTCGAAGAGGCCGGCGTCGAAGAGGCCGATGCCGTCGAGGAAGCCGCCCTCCCGCACATGGCTGGTGCCCCGGGTGTCGGGGTCGGGATCGTAGAGCGCGTCCAGGTCCCAGCCGCGGTCGGCCGGGAACTCCGAGATCGCGTCGCCGCCGTCCGCCAGCAGGCGCCAGAGGTCCTCCGGCGACTCGACGCCGCCGGGATAGCGGCAGCTCATCGCCACGATCGCGATCGGCTCCTGCTGGGACTCGTCGATCTTCTGGAGCCGCTCGCGGGCCTCGTGCAGGTCCGCCGTCACTCGTCGGAGGAAGTAGCGGAGCTTATCCTCGTTGTTCACCTGAGGCCACCCTCTTGCAGATATCTCGTGGAGCCGGGGTCCGGCAGATTCGTTGTGGGGAACGGGAGTTGTCCGCCAACTCTCCGAGGGTCAGGAGATACCGAACTCCTTGCCGATGAAGTCGTACATCTCGTCGTCGGTCGCGCCGCTGAGCTCATCGGCGATTCCGGTCTGCTCCGCCGGGGCGGCGTCCGCCCACAGCGCCGCCAGCGCCCGCAGCCGCGAGGCGATGGCCGTCCGGCCCTCGTCGTCCGCTGCCGCCGTGCGCAACGTCGCCTCCAGGTCGTCGAGTTCGGCGAGCAGCGCGCCGACCCCGGGCGCCGCCGGTGCGGTCTCGGCGCGCAGGTACTCGGCGAGGTCGTTGGGCGTCGGGTAGTCGAAGATCAGCGTGGGCGGCAGCCGCAGTCCGCTCGCCGTGGCGAGGCGGTTGCGCAGGTCCACCGCGGTCAGCGAGTCGAACCCGAGTTCGCGCAACTGCCGTTCGGGGCGCACCGCCTGGGGCGAGGCGAGCCCGAGGACGGAGGCCACGTGCTCGCACACCACGTCCAGCAGCAGCTTGCGCTGCTCGGCCTCGCCCAGGCCGGTCAGCCGGGCCGACAGCGTCACCGCCGCGTCCGGCGTCGCGCTCGCGGCGGCCCGCCGGGCCGGCATCCGCACCAGCCCCCGCAGCAGCGCGGGCAGCGAGCCCTCCGCGGCCTGGGCCCGCAGACCCGCGGGGTCCAGCCGCACCGGCACGACGGTCGTCCCGACCCGGCCGGAGGCGGCGGCGTCGAAGAGCGCCAGGCCTTCCTCGGTGGCGAGCGGCAGTACTCCGCCGCGGGCCATCCTGGCGCGGTCGGCCGCCGTCATCCGACCGGTGATCCCGCTGCCTTCGGCCCACAGGCCCCAGGCCAGCGACACCGCCGGCAGTCCGGCCGCCCGCCGCTGCAACGCGAGCGCGTCCAGGAACGCGTTCGCCGCCGCGTAGTTGCCCTGCCCCGCACTGCCGAAGACGCCGGCGGCGGAGGAGAACAGGACGAACGCCGACAGCTCCAAGTCCCGCGTCAGCTCGTCCAGATGCAGCGCCGCATCCACCTTCGGACGGAACACCCGGTCGATCCGCTCCGCCGACAAGGACTCGACCAGCCCGTCATCGGTCACACCCGCCGCGTGCACGACCCCCGTCAGCGGGTGCTCCGCAGGGACGGCCGCCAGCAACCCGGCCAGCGCGTCACGATCCGCGACGTCACAGGCCTCGACGACGGCCTCGGCACCCGCCGCCGTCAACTCCGCCACCAACTCGGCCATACCCTCGGCACCCGCACCCGAACGGCTCACCAGCAACAACCGGCGCACACCCCGCTCGGCCACCAGATGCCGCGCCACCACACGTCCCAACGTGCCCGAGGCACCCGTCACCAGCACCGTGCCACCCTCGACAAAGGCGAGGGCAGGACCCTCGTCCGTCGCCTCGATCCGCGCGAGCCGGGGCACCAGCACCTGGCCGTCGCGCACCGCGACCTGCTCCTCACCCGCGTCGAGCAGTGCGGGCAGGGCGCGCACCGAGTCCGCGTCCCGGTCCAGGTCGACCAGGAGGAAGCGGCCCGGGTGCTCCGACTGCGCGGACCGCACCAGGCCCCGGACGGCGGCCTGGGCCGGGTCGACCTCCTTGTCGCCGTCCCGCGCGACCACGGCGTTGCCGGTCAGCACCACCAGCCGGGAGCCGGTGAGCCGCTCGTCGGACACCCACCGCTGCAACAGCTCCAGCATCCGGTGGACGCTGCGGTGCACGTGCTCGGCGGGGTGGTCGCTGTCGACCTTGCCGCCCGCGGCGGCCAGGACCACCTCGGGCACCCGGCCACCGCGCTCCAGCCGCCGCAGCACGGCGGGCAGGTCGGGGTGGAAGTCGGCGCGTGCTCCGGTCTCCTCGACGGCGGCACGCAGGCCGTCGTCCTCACCGATGACGGCCCACGACTCGCCCATCGACCGCCATTCGACGGGCAGCACCGTCCAGTCGACGCGGTGGAGCGAGTCCGGCCGGCCACCGCGGGCGGCGCTCAACTCCTCGCTGGAGAAGGGGCGCAGGACGAGGGAGTCGACCGTGGCGACGGGCCGGCCGGTGGCGTCGGCGACCAGCAGCGAGACGGCGTCCTGCCCGGCCGGGGCCAGCCGCACGCGCAGCGCGTGCGCACCGGTCGCCGCGAGCCGCACGCCGCTCCAGGCGAACGGGATCCGCCCCTGACCGGTGTCGGGCAGCAACCCGCCCAGACCCACCGCGTGCAGGGCCGCGTCCAGCAGCGCCGGATGCACACCGAAGCCGCCGACCTCCACGCCCTCCGGCAGCGCGACCTCGGCGAACACCTCCTCCCCGCGCCGCCACACCTGACGCAGCCCCCGGAACACCGGGCCGTAGTCCAGACCCAGTTCGGCGAGGCGGTCGTAGCAGCCTTCGGTCGCCACGTCCTCCGCCGCACTCGGCGGCCACTCCACGAGGTCGAACGCCTCGCCCCGCCCGGGTGCGAGCGCTCCGGTCGCGTGGCAGATCCACGGCTCGGCGCCGTCGCCCGCCTCCGGCCGCGCGTACACGCTCACCGTGCGGCGGCCGGACTCGTCGGCGCCGCCGACCGTGATCTGCACCTGCACCGCGCCCCGCTCGGGCAGGACCAGCGGCGCCCGGAGGGTCAGCTCCTCCAGGAGGTCGCAGCCCACCTCGTCACCGGCCCGCAGCACCAGGTCCACCAGCGCCGTGCCGGGCAGCAGGACCGCGCCCGCCACGACGTGGTCCGCCAGCCACGGCTGGGACGCCAGCGACAAGCGGCCGGTCAGCAGCGCGCCCTCACCACCCGCGAGCGCGACCGCCGCTCCCAGCAGGGGGTGGTCGGCCGCCGTCAGGCCCGCCGCCGTGATGTCACCCGCCGGCCGGCCCGACTCCAGCCAGTACCGCTCGTGCTGGAAGGCGTACGTCGGCAGATCGACCCGCCGGGCGCCGCGACCGGCGAAGACCGCATCCCAGTCGAGGGTGATGCCGTGGGTGTGGAGCTGGGTGAGGGCGGTGGTGAAGGCCTCGGCCTCGGGGCGGTCGGCGCGCAGGGCCGGGACGGCAACGGTCTCAGCCAGGGTCTCCTGGACCATCGGGGTCAGGCCGCCGGGGCCGATCTCCAGGAACGCCGTCACACCGTTGGCCGCGAGCGTCTGGACGGCGTCGGCGAACCGGACCGCGTGGCGAACGTGCCGCACCCAGTAGTCGGGGTCCGCCAGCTCTTCGGCAGTGACCGGCTGTCCGGTGAGCGTCGAGACGATCGGGCGGCTCGGCTCGGCGAACGTGACGCGCTCGGCGACCTCGCGGAAACGGGCCAGCATCGGCTCCATCAGCGGCGAGTGGAACGCGTGCGAGACGGCGAGCCGCTTCGTACGACGGCCGTCGGCCGCCAGCAGGGCGACGACCTCCGCCATGGCATCCTCGGCTCCCGAAATGACCACCGACGTGGGCCCGTTGACGGCCGCGATGCCCACCAGGTCCTCGCGTCCGGCCAGCAGCGGCGCCACCTCGTCCTCCGAGGCCTGCACCGCCACCATCGCGCCACCCGACGGCAGCTCCTGCATCAACCGGCCACGCGCCACCACCAGTTCAGCGGCATCGGCCAGCGCGAGGACTCCGGCGACGTGGGCGGCGGCGAACTCGCCGATCGAGTGACCGGCCAGGAAGTCCACCCGCGCACCCCACGACTCCACCAGCCGGAACAGCGCCACCTCCACCGCGAACAACGCCGGCTGGGTGAACCCGGTCCGACCCAGCAGCTCCGCGTCCTCACCGAACACCACCTCACGCAACGGCCGTTCGAGGTGGACGTCCAGGTGCGCGCAGACCTCGTCGAAGGCCTCCGCGAACACCGGGAACGAAGCGTGCAGCTCACGCCCCATCCCCAACCGCTGACTCCCCTGCCCCGAGAACAGGACCGCGAGCCCGACGTCCGGCGTAGCGGAGCCCCGCGCCGACCCGACGGGCTGCCGGTCCTCGGCTATCGCGGCCACGCTCCGGAGCAGTTCCTCCCGGTCCCGGCCCACCACCACCGCGCGGTGCTCCAGCGCGGCGCGCGAGGTGGCCAGCGAGTAGCCGAGGTCCACCGGGTCGAGCTCCGGGCGCTCGGTGACAAACGCGGCCAGGCGCCGCGCCTGCGCCCGCAGCGCGGGCTCGTCCTTGGCGAACAGCGTCCACGGCACGACGGCCGCGTCCCGAACCGGCGCGCTCGGCCGCCGTTCGTCGGTGACCGCCGCCGGGGGCTGTTCCAGTACGACGTGGGCGTTGGTGCCGCTGACGCCGAACGAGGAGACGCCGGCCCGGCGCGGACGGCCGTTCACGGACCACTCCACCGGTTCCGACAGCAGCTCCACCGCGCCCGCCGACCAGTCGACGTGCGGCGAGGGCTCGTCCACGTGCAGAGTCTTCGGCAGCACCCCGTGCCGCATCGCCATCACCATCTTGATCACACCCGCCACACCCGCCGCGGCCTGGGTGTGACCGATGTTCGACTTGATCGACCCGAGCCACAAAGGCCGCTCGCGGTCCTGCCCGTACGTGGCCAGCAGCGCCTGCGCCTCGATCGGGTCGCCCAGCGTGGTCCCGGTGCCGTGCGCCTCCACCACGTCCACCTCGGCGGCCGACAGCCCGGCGTTCGCCAGCGCCTGCCGGATCACCCGCTGCTGCGACGGCCCGTTCGGCGCCGTCAGCCCGTTCGACGCACCGTCCTGGTTCACCGCCGAGCCCCGCACCACCGCCAGCACCCGGTGCCCGTTGCGCTCCGCGTCCGACAGCCGCTCGACCAGCAGCATGCCCGCACCCTCGGCCCACCCGGTGCCGTCCGCCCCGGCGCCGAACGCCTTGCAGCGGCCGTCCGCCGACAACCCGCGCTGCCGACTGAACTCGATGAAGGTGTTCGGTGTCGCCATCACGGTGACGCCACCGACCAGCGCCAGCGAGCACTCGCCCGAGCGCAGCGCCTGCGCCGCCAGATGCAGGGCGACCAGCGAGGACGAGCACGCCGTGTCCACCGTCACCGCCGGGCCCTCCAGGCCGAAGGTGTAGGCCACCCGGCCGGACGCCACGCTGCCGGAGGTCCCCATGCCGAGGTGGCCTTCGAGGCCGTCCGGCACCTCCGCGAGCTGCGACGCGTAGTCGTGGTACATGACGCCGGCGAAGACCCCGGTCCGCGAACCCTTCACCGAGGTCGGATCGATCCCCGCCCGCTCGAACGCCTCCCAGGACGTCTCCAGCAGCAACCGCTGCTGCGGATCCATCGCCAGCGCCTCACGCGGCGAGATCCCGAAGAACGACGGGTCGAACTCCCCCGCCCCGTACAGGAACCCACCCTCACGCGTGTAACTCGTCCCGGCATGCTCCGGATCCGGGTGGTACAACCCCTCCAGATCCCAGCCACGGTCCGCCGGGAACCCACCGATCGCGTCACCACCCTCCGCCACCAGCCGCCACAACTCCTCCGGCGAGGCGACTCCGCCCGGGAAGCGGCAGCTCATGCCGACGATCGCGATCGGCTCACCGTCCGCCGACGGCAGGACGGGAGCGGAAGGCTCCACCACCGCCGACGACGAACCCACCAGCTCGGCCAGCAGGTGGCGCGCCAGCGCCTCCGGCGTCGGATGGTCGAACACCAGCGTCGCCGGCAACCGCACCCCGCAGGCCGCGTTCAACGCGTTCCGCAGCTCCAC
>NZ_JBHVRK010000010.1:0-105159 GCF_042885845.1 Kitasatospora sp. NPDC058032
CGGCTGCATGATGGGCCCTCGGCGGAGACGAGCCCGACGGCCGGCCCGGGCCCGGCCGGGGTCCGGCCCGGCGGGGCACTCGGCGCGGCCGGCTCACGGCCGGGCCCGGACGGGACGGCCGGGGGCGCGGACGCCCCGGAGCCCGGGTCGGCGGGTGCGGGCGGCGCGACGGCGCCGGGGTCGGCGCCGGACGGCGCGCCGGGTCCGGGTGCGGGGACCGCCGGCCCCGGCAGCAGCTCGACCAGTCCCCGGTCCGGGGCGGCCGGCAGGGCCACCGACGGCCCGCCGAGCTCCTCGGGAGCGGGCAGCAACTGGGACAGCAGGGCGCCGGTCGTCACCCCGACCAGCAATGCCAGGGGGAAGGCCCCCGTTCTCGGTCCGCGCACGATACCGGCCCCCTCCCCTCGCCCCCTGGAAAGACACCTTAAGCGTGACTCTCGGGAAGGTTAAGAGGGAACCGGCACCGTCCTCGGCGCCGTCCCGGCTCAGCCGGCCGGGCGCAGCTCCACCAGCGGCACCACACGGGTGGTTCGGGCGCGGAATTCCGCGAACAGCGGCTCCACCGCGATCTGCCGGGCCCAGACGGCCTCGTGCTCGGCCGCGTCGAGCGGAACGGCCCGCGCGGCGAAGGTGTCCCCGCCGAGCTCGACGGTGACCTCGGGGATGGCGGCGAGGTTGCGGTACCAGGCCGGGTCGGCCGGCGCGCCGCCGTTCAGCGCGAAGACGATCACCCGCCCGTCGTCCTTCAGGTACACCAGCGGGGTGGTGCGGGACTCGCCGCTGCGCCGGCCGCGGGTGGTGAGCAGCAGCAGGGTCTTGCCGGCGAAGTCGCCGCCGACCACGCCCTCGGCCGCCCGGAACTCGGTGATCACCTTGCGGTTGTAGTCGTTCCCGCCGTCGGCGGGCTGGGGGTGGGCGGCGGTCATCGGTGACCCTCCTCGGCTGGTCCGGTTCGTCGGGACGAGCCTAGGAGCTGACACCGGTGTGAGATTCAAGTCGATGTGGCCGGAGTCACACCGGAAGGCCGCGGTCGCGCCGGGAAGTCGCGGTCGCGCCGGGAAAGGCCGAGGGGCCGGTCCTCCCGCACACGGCGGGAGGACCGGCCCCTCGGTGGTGCTACCGGTTCCGGCTACCGGCTCAGGCGTCGCCGCCCGCGGCGCCCGGGTCGGCCGCCGCCACGTCGAGCAGCTGGTAGCGGTCGATCGCGTCCTTCAGCACGCTGCGCTCGAGCTTGCCCTGCTTGGCCAGCTCGGTGAGCACGGCCAGCACGACGGACTGCGCGTCGATGTGGAAGAAGCGACGGGCCGCACCCCGGGTGTCGGCGAAGCCGAAGCCGTCGGCACCCAGCGACTGC
Organism: Kitasatospora sp. NPDC058032; assembly: GCF_042885845.1. Lineage (NCBI taxonomy): Bacteria > Bacillati > Actinomycetota > Actinomycetes > Kitasatosporales > Streptomycetaceae > Kitasatospora > Kitasatospora sp. NPDC058032. Next base: position 1,355 of record NZ_JBHVRK010000010.1, read on the forward strand.
CACTGGCCCGGCACCCAGCGGGAGATCTGGTCCGGCACCGCGCGCATCCAGTCGGACACCGCGACGAACGGACCCTCGGCGCCCTGGAGCTTGGCGGTCACGTACGGGACGCGCTGCTGCTCCTCGGGGTGCAGCAGGTTGAACTCCTCGGCCTCCACCGCCTCGCGGCGCAGCTCGTTCCAGGAGGTCGCGGACCAGACGTCGGCCTTGACGTTCCACTCCTCGGCCAGGATCCGCTGGGCCTCCAGGGCCCACGGCACGGCCACGCCGGAGGCGAGGATCTGCGCCGGGATCTGGCCGGCGGTGCCGGCGGCGTACTTGTGCAGACCCTTGAGGATGCCCTCGACGTCCACGTTCTCGGGCTCGGCCGGCATCTTGATCGGCTCGTTGTAGACGGTGAGGTAGTAGAACACGTCCTCGCCGGTCGGGTGCTCCTCGCTGGAGCCGTACATCCGGCGCAGACCGTCCTGGACGATGTGCGCGATCTCGAAGCCGTACGCGGGGTCGTACGCGACGACGCCCGGGTTGGTCGAGGCCAGCAGGTGCGAGTGGCCGTCGGCGTGCTGCAGGCCCTCACCGGTCAGCGTGGTGCGGCCGGCGGTGGCACCGAGCACGAAGCCGCGGGCCAGCTGGTCGGCCATCTGCCAGAACTGGTCGCCGGTGCGCTGGAACCCGAACATCGAGTAGAAGACGTAGACCGGGATCAGCGGCTCGCCGTGGGTGGCGTAGGCCGAGCCGGCGGCGATCAGCGAGGCGGTGCAGCCGGCCTCGGAGATGCCGTCGTGCAGCATCTGACCGGTGGGCGACTCCTTGTACGCCAGCAGCAGCTCGCGGTCGACCGACTCGTAGGTCTGGCCGAGCGGGTTGTAGATCTTCGCCGACGGGAACAGCGAGTCCATGCCGAAGGTGCGGTACTCGTCGGGCGCGATCGGCACGAAGCGGTTGCCGATCCCCTTGTCCCGCATGAGGTCCTTGAGCAGCCGGACGAACGCCATGGTGGTGGCGATGGTCTGGTTGCCGGAGCCCTTCTTGACCGCCTTGTACGCGTCGTCGGCCGGCAGCTCCAGCTTGCGCGGGCGCACCTTGCGGGTCGGCACGTAGCCGCCCAGCTCCTCGCGGCGGTCGTGCATGTACTGGATCTCTTCCGAGTCGCGGCCCGGGTGGTAGTAGGGCGGGTAGCCCTCCTCGAGCTGCTTGTCGGTGATCGGCAGGTGCAGCCGGTCGCGGAAGCGCTTCAGGTCCTCGACCGTCAGCTTCTTCATCTGGTGGGTGGCGTTGCGGCCCTCGAAGTTGGGGCCCAGCGTCCAGCCCTTGACGGTCTGCGCCAGGATGACGGTCGGCTGGCCCTTGTGCTCGCGGGCCGCCTTGAACGCCGCGTAGATCTTGCGGTGGTCGTGGCCGCCGCGGCCCAGGTGCTGGATCTGCTGGTCGGTCATCGACTCGACCATCTTGCGCAGCCGCAGGTCGCCGCCGAAGAAGTTGTCGCGGATGTACGCGCCGGACTCGGTGGCGTAGGTCTGGAACTGGCCGTCCACCGTGGTGTTCAGCTTGTTCACCAGGACGCCGTCGCGGTCCTGCGCGAGCAGCGGGTCCCAGCTGCGGTCCCAGACCAGCTTGATGACGTTCCAGCCGGCGCCGCGGAACTGCGACTCCAGCTCCTGGATGATCTTGCCGTTGCCGCGGACCGGGCCGTCGAGGCGCTGCAGGTTGCAGTTGACCACGAAGGTCAGGTTGTCCAGGCCCTCGCGGGCGGCCAGCGACAGCTGGCCGAGCGACTCGGGCTCGTCCATCTCGCCGTCGCCGAGGAAGGCGTAGACGTGCGAGGCGGAGGTGTCCTTGATGCCGCGGTGCTCCAGGTAGCGGTTCATCCGGGCCTGGTAGATCGCGCCGAGCGGGCCGAGGCCCATCGAGACGGTCGGGAACTCCCAGAAGTCCGGCATCAGCCGCGGGTGCGGGTAGCTGGAGAGGCCGTACGGGGCCTTCGACTTCTCCTGGCGGAAGGCGTCGAGCTGCTGCTCGCTGAGCCGGTCCAGCAGGAAGGCGCGGGCGTAGATGCCGGGGGAGGCGTGGCCCTGGAAGAAGATCTGGTCGCCGGACTCGCCCTCGGCGTCCTTGCCGCGGAAGAAGTAGTTGAAGCCGACGTCGTAGAGCGACGCGGAGGAGGCGAAGGTGGCGATGTGGCCACCCACGCCGATGCCCGGGCGCTGCGCCCGGGAGACCATCACCGCGGCGTTCCAGCGGGTCGCGTTCAGGATCTTGCGCTCGATCTCCTCGTTGCCGGGGAAGAACGGCTCGTCCTTGGTGGCGATGGTGTTGACGTAGTCCGTGCTGCGCATCTCGGGCACGGCGACACGCTTCTCGCGGGCGCGCTCGATCAGCCGCAGCATCAGGTAGCGGGCACGCTCACGCCCCCGCTCGTCGATGGCCGCATCGAGCGACTCCAGCCATTCCGCGGTCTCCTCGGGATCGAAGTCCGGGACCTGACTCGGAAGGCCGCCAATGATGATCGGGTTGCGATCGGATCCGGAAGCCACGCTGTTCCTTCACTGTCGGTCGAAACTGAGGTGTGTCGCGCCGCCTCCATCGTGCTACCGCGCTCGGAGATCCGTCATCTCTACCGATCGGTAACCGCTCTCCCTGACAGAAGGAGCGGTCTGGTGATGTGCGGTTCGGACAGCGTTGTCCGGGCCGCGCACCCCCGGGTGTTACGAACAGAGGTGGTCCGACCTGGTTTCCCGCCCGTCCGATGGCGGACGGCCGGGGTGAGGGCCAACAGGAGACTCTACGCCCGCGCACGCGCGGACCCGAATGCCGTTCGCATCTCGGGCGTGCGTACGGCCTGTGGACCAGGACCTCCCGAAGCATCCTTGTCCTGTGCAGAGAAGGGCAAATCGGTGTGATTCCCGACACGTCGCCCGGCGTGTCCCGGCGCGACACGTCAACCTTTGGAGGGGATCGGGGGTCGGGTACTTGCGCGAACCGCCGCGCCCGTGTGGACTACGGCCACAGCCTCGGCATGGACGCCGGGCCGAATACTGGAGGTTATTCCCGTGAGCGCGACCGCGGACCCCGCGGACAAGTCCAACCCGGCAGCTCGTCTCGGCTTCGAAGAAGGCCAGATCATCCAGGAGCTGGGGTACGACGAAGACACTGACCAGGACCTCCGCGAGGGCATCGAGGAGATCACCGGGACGGATCTCGTCGACGAGGACTACGACGACGTCGCCGACGCCGTCCTGCTGTGGCACCGCGACGACGACGGGGACCTCACCGACGCCCTCGTCGACGCCCTGGAATACCTGGCGGAGGGCGGCCTGATCTGGCTGCTGACGCCCAAGACGGGCCGCGACGGCCACATCGAGGCCTCGGACATCGCCGACGCGGCGAAGACCTCCGGTCTCTCCCAGACCAGCTCGATCGCGATCGCCAAGGACTGGGCCGCGACCCGCCTGGCGACCAAGTCGACCGCCAAGCAGAGCAAGCGCTGAGCGCCGCCTGACGGGCCTCACCGGGCCCCGCCGGAGCATCCTCCGGCGGGGCCCGGTCGTTTTCCGGCGGGCGCCCCGCCGTCCGGGCGCCGGGGGCGGGGCGCCCGGACGGCCGAACCGTTCGCCCAGGGCGAAAGCGGTGGCCCCGGACGGCGCAGCGCTCACCCGTCCGGACCAGCCGCCACCGGTGGATGCGAGGATGGCGCTCGTCGCGCCACCCGCGCGGCCCAGTCGCGTCGAGTGGGAAAGGTCCCCGCATGGCCATCGAGATCGGCACCGAGGCTCCGGACTTCGAGCTCAGGAACCAGCACGGCGAGTCGGTCCGGCTCTCCGACTTCCGGGGCGAGAAGAACGTCGTCGTGGTCTTCTACCCGTTCGCGTTCACCGGTGTCTGCACCGGCGAGGTCTGCGCGATCCAGAAGGAGCTGCCGCGACTGCAGAACGACGAGGTCCAGGTGCTCGGCGTGTCCAACGACGCGCCCTTCAGCCAGCGGGTCTTCGCCGACCAGGAGGGCCTGGAGTTCCCGCTGCTCTCCGACTTCTGGCCGCACGGCGAGGTCTCCCGCGCCTACGGCGTCTTCGACGAGGAGAAGGGCTGCGCGGTGCGCGGCACCTTCGTCATCGACAAGGCCGGCGTGGTCCGCTGGAGCGTCGTGAACGGCCTGCCGGACGCCCGGGACGAGCAGGAGTACCTGACGGCGCTCGGCGCCCTCTGAGCCACCGCCGCGGGCTTCGCCCCGCCCGCTTCGGGCCGGTTCCCCGGCGCGGACGGGAACCCCGCACTACGATCGGCTCGTTGGCTGGTCAGAGGCTCGGACGGTGCGCCGTCGGAGCCTCGGACCGCACCACGGGGGCACCGAGCAGTGCCTCCCGAATCTTGGAGGACAAGTGGGTGTCAGCCTGAGCAAGGGCGGCAATGTCTCGCTCACCAAGGAGGCCCCGGGCCTGACCGCCGTAGTGGTCGGCCTCGGCTGGGACGTCCGCACCACCACGGGCACGGATTTCGACCTGGACGCCAGTGCCCTGCTCTGCAACGACCAGGGCAAGGTCGGCGCGGACGGCAACTTCGTCTTCTTCAACAACCTCAAGAGCCCCGACGGCTCGGTCGAGCACACCGGTGACAACCTCACCGGTGAGGGCGAGGGCGACGACGAGGCGATCAAGGTCAACCTGGCGACCGTGCCGGCCGACGTGCAGAAGATCGTCTTCCCGGTGTCCATCTACGACGCCGAGAACCGGTCGCAGAACTTCGGCCAGGTCCGCAACGCGTTCATCCGCGTGGTGAACCAGCTCGACAACAAGGAGCTGGCCCGGTACGACCTCACCGAGGACGCCTCCACCGAGACGGCGATGGTCTTCGGCGAGCTGTACCGCAGCGGCGCCGAGTGGAAGTTCCGCGCGATCGGCCAGGGCTACGCCTCCGGCCTGCGCGGCATCGCCCAGGACTTCGGCGTCAACGTCTAGTCGGGCGGGGCCGGTGACGGCCCGTAGCAGCAGTACGAACGGCCGGGGCGGCCGCGGACGCGAGGGCGTCGGCGACCGCCCCGGCCGTTCCGTCGTTCCCGGACCACTGGAAGGATGGGAGTTCAGGAAAGTTCAGCCGGCCGGAAGGGGCCGGCCGGGGCCGCGGGGGAATAGACCTGAGATGCGCCCCGGGAGGCATGGGAGGAAGGACAAGCCATGAGTGTCACGCTCGCCAAGGGCGGCAACGTCTCGCTGACGAAGGCCGCGCCGAACCTGACGCAGGTGCAGATCGGTCTCGGCTGGGACGCCCGGTCGACGACCGGCGCGCCCTTCGACCTCGACGCGAGTGCGCTGCTCTGCTCGAACAACCGGGTCCTGGGTGACGAGTACTTCGTCTTCTACAACAACCTCAAGAGCCCCGAGGGCTCGGTCGAGCACACCGGTGACAACCTCACCGGTGACGGCGACGGCGACGACGAAGTGGTCCTGGTGAACCTGGACCTCGTGCCGGCGCAGGTCGACAAGGTCGTCTTCCCGGTGTCCATCTACGACGCCGAGAACCGGGCGCAGAACTTCGGCCAGGTCCGCAACGCGTACATCCGGGTGGTGAACTCGGTGGACGGCCAGGAGATCGCCCGCTACGACCTCACCGAGGACGCGTCCAGCGAGACCGCGATGATCTTCGGCGAGCTGTACCGGTACGCGGGCGAGTGGAAGTTCCGCGCGGTGGGCCAGGGCTACGCGTCCGGTCTGCGGGGCATTGCTCTCGATTTCGGCGTAAACGTACAGTAAAGGCCGCGATCGTCATGATCGTCGCGCCCTGAATCCGAAAGGTAACCAAGTCCCGTGTTCCTCCGCACATTCGGCTGGTCATTCGCGATCACCGTTCTCGGACTGATCGCCGCAGGCCTGCTCTGGGGGGCGGAGGGATTCGGCATCGTGCTGATCCTCTCCATCCTGGAGATCTCCCTCTCGTTCGACAACGCGGTGGTCAACGCCACGGTGTTGAAGCGGATGAACCAGTACTGGCAGAAGATCTTCCTCACCGTCGGTGTGTTGATCGCCGTGTTCGGCATGCGGCTGATCTTCCCGCTGCTGGTCGTCGGCCTCACCGCGCACCTCAACCCGGCGACGGTCATCGACCTCGCGCTGAACAGCGACAAGACCTACAACGGCTCCACGTACGGCCAGTACCTGGAGGCCGCCAACCCGGCCATCGCGGCCTTCGGCGGCATCTTCCTGCTGATGATCTTCCTCGACTTCATCTTCGAGGAGAAGGACTACAACTGGCTGGCCTGGATCGAGCGCCCGCTGGAGAAGGTCGGCAAGCTGGAGGCCTTCTCGACGGTCGTCGCCCTGGTCACCCTGCTGCTGGCGTCCAACTTCTTCGCGGGTGAGCACGCCGAAACGGTCCTGCTCGCCGGTGTGCTCGGCCTCGTCACCTACCTCGCGGTCAACGGGCTCTCCTCGATCTTCGAGTCGGGCCTGGAGGAGGAGGCCGAGAAGGAGGAGGCGGCGGAGAAGTCCGGCAAGTCGATCGTCCAGGTCGGCGGCAAGGCCGCGTTCTTCCTCTTCCTCTACCTGGAGGTCCTGGACGCGTCGTTCTCCTTCGACGGCGTGGTCGGCGCGTTCGCGATCTCCAGCGACATCTTCCAGATCACCCTGGGCCTGGGCATCGGCGCGATGTACATCCGCTCGCTGACCGTGTTCCTGGTCCGCAAGGGCACCCTGGACGACTACGTCTACCTGGAGCACGGCGCGCACTACGCGATCGGCGCGCTCTCGGTGATCCTGCTGGTCGGCATCGAGTACCACATCCCGGAGATCGTCACCGGCCTGATCGGCGTCGCCTTCATCGGCCTCGCCCTCGGCTCCTCGATCCTGCGCAACCGCCGCGAGGGCACCGGCGGGGGCGACGGCGACGGTGAACGGGAGCTGGTGGGCAGCGCCCAGTAGCCCCGCAGGACGTCACAGCACAACGCCGAACGGCCGTTCCCTCCGAGTGGGGAACGGCCGTTCGGCGTCGAGCGGGGGCGGGTGCTCAGCCGAGCTGCTGCTCGATGGCGCGCAGCTTGCGCTCCAGCGAGTCCAGCTTGGGCATCGACAGGGTGTCGTCGTCCGGCGTCAGGTCGATGGTCGAGCTGCCGCGGTAGGACGACGAGGAGGCCGAGGAGGCCGAGGAGGAAGCCGGGGCGGTGGTGCTGCCGGCCGTGCCGCGCGGGCGGCGGGCGGTCTCCAGGGAGCCCGGCGCGGAGGCGGTGGTGGTGAGAGCGTCTGCCTCGGCGGCTAGGGCAGGCTCCGTAGCGCTCGGGCCGTCTCCGGCGGAGGCGAGGGCGGGCACCTGGCGGCCACTGCGGTTGCGCGACAGCATGCCGCCGGACTGCCGGGAGATGGCCTTCAGCTCGGCACGCTCGCGGCGGTCGGCGCTGCGGGCCCGGACCTTGGCGTCCAGCTTGGCCTGGCGCTCCTCGCGCACCTCCTCGACCGCCTCGTCCAGGCTGCGGACGTTCTCCAGCAGCATCAGCGACCAGGCGGCGTAGGTCTCGCGGGGCGCGCGCAGCCAGCGGACGATGCGGATCTGCGGCAGCGGGCGCGGCACCAGGCCCTGCTCGCGCAGCGCGGCCTTGCGGGTCTGCTTCAGCGCGCGGTCGAAGAGGATCGCGGCCGAGATCGACATGCCGGAGAAGAACTCCGGGGCGCCGTCGTGGGACATGCCGCGCGGGGCGTGCACCCAGTTGAACCAGGCCGAGGCGATGGCGAACACCCAGACCAGCAGGCGCGAGCCGAGCGCCGCGTCACCGTGGCTGGCCTCGCGGACGGCGAGCACCGAGCAGAACATCGCGGCGCCGTCCAGACCGAACGGGACGAGGTACTCCCAGCCGTTCGACAGGCCGAGGTTCTCCTTGCCGAAGCCGACCAGGCCGTGGAAGGAGAGCGCGGCCGCGACGCCGGCGCAGCAGAACAGCAGCACGTAGGAGGAGATCCCGTAGATCATCTCCTTGCGCCGGCGCCGCTCCTCGCTGCGCTCCCAGGAGTCGCCGGAATCCTGCTTCCGGTTGTTGTTCTTGAAGCGCAGCGTCGCCACCAGGATGGCGGTGAACAGCAGGGCTGCGCCGCCGATGACGGTCCAGACCAGCTGTATGGAGGTCAGGTTCATTGCGGGTCGGGCCTCGGGTTTCCGCAGGGGACAGGTCACAGTGCGACACGGTGGTCAGGTTCCGTCCCCGGGACCGGGCCTGACGAAGCGTCGTGATCGAACGGGTGGCCCGGCGCGCCCGGGACAGGGGGCGGGCGGGACACCTGTGCGGCTAGACGATATCGCGTCCGAAGTGGCGGCATGGTACGGGAGGTGGCCTTCGCCCCGCCAACCGACCCGCCGGTGTCCCGCCGGTGTCCGCGGAGCGGCGGTGGGTAGGGGAGTTCGGGTACCCGGCGGGCGGGTTGATGCCCGATCATGGAGCGGCGGACCGTCAGATCGACTGGCGGGGCTGGGGGAGGACGGCATGGCCTCGATTTGGGAGTACCTGCGCGGGGAACGGAACAGCCTCGACACGGGCGGCCAGTTCAAGGTCACCCTGACCAAGTCGTCCCCGCAGCACGCGATCACCGGGGCGGCGGCGACCACCGGCTACCTCTACGTCAACCTGCACTGGACCACCAGGGCCGGGGCCCCGCGGGCGTCCGCCCGGGACGCCGTGCGACGGTTCTTCAGCCCCCGGATCCTCAGCCCGATGGAGCCGGACTCCGCGCAGAACGCGCAGGTCAACGTGGACCTCGACCTGGCCTGCATGTACGAGCTGACGGACGGCAAGCGGGGGGTGGTGCAGCCGCTCGGCGGCTTCCTGGGGGACCTCCAGCACGCGCCGTACGTCAAGCTGAGCGGCGACGACCAGTACGGCGCGCCCTCCGGCGAGACGATGTACATCAACCTGGAGAAGAAGGACCAGTTCAAGCGGCTGCTGGTCTTCGTGTACATCTACGACGGCACGCCCGCCTTCGACCAGACCAACGCGGTGGTGACGATCGTGCCGCAGTCCGGGCCGCGGATCGAGGTCAAGCTGGAGGAGCGGGCCCCGGCGGCGCGGTCCTGCGCGGTGGTGCTGATCGAGAACACCGGGGACAACACGCTCACCGTGCGGCGCGAGGTGCGTTACGTCAACGGGTTCCAGGCGGACATCGACCGGCTGTACGGCTTCGGGATGCAGTGGCAGCGCGGGTACAAGCCCGAGTGAGCCCCCGGCCCGGGGACCGGGGCGCCCGGGCCGTCCGGGGTCGGGTCGACCGGGGGCGGGGGCTCAGCGCGGCTGGAACTGCGGGCCCTGCGGGGGCAGGGCGAACTCCTCGGCGGCGGGGGCCGGCTGCGGGGCCGGGGGAGCGGTGTTCGGCGGCGGGTAGCCGTAGCCGCCCTGCTGCGGCGCCTGCGGTGCCTGCTGCGTCTGTGGGGTCTGCTGGGGGTAGCCGTAGCCGGGGGCCGGTGCCGGGGCCTGCTGGGGGTAGGCGTAGCCGTCCGGGCGCGGGGCCTGCGGCGGGTAGCCGTATCCGGGGTGCCGGGAGGGGGGCGCGCTCGGGGCCGGCGGGACGTTCGGCGGCACCGTGGGCGGGTTGGGCGGCGGCGGGGGCGTGTTGGCCGGGACGCCGGCCGGGGCCGGGGCGGCCTGGGCGGCGGCGGGCTGCGGGACGGCCGGGGCCAGGGTGAAGGTGCCCGGCTCGGGGCGACCGGCCGGCCGGGGGTCGGGCAGCGCGGTCCGCGGGTCCGTCGGGGCGGGCTGGGCGGGCGCCGCCGCCTGGGTGCCCGCGTCGCCCTCGTCCTCGACGGTGATGCCGAAGTCGGTGGCCAGGCCGATCAGCCCCGAGGCGTACCCCTGGCCGACGGCCCGGAACTTCCAGACGCCCGCCCGGCGGTAGAGCTCGCCCGCGACCAGCGCGGTCACCTCGTCGCCGTCGGCCATCGCGAACTCGGCCAGGGCCGGTGCGCCCTCGCCGGCCGCGGCGTCGAACAGCTGCAGGCGCAGCCCGCCCACCGCGCGGAAGGAGCCGCCCTCGGAGGAGCCGGCCAGTACCACCCGGTCGACGTCGGCCGGCAGCTTGCCGAGCTCGGCCTCGACGGTGTCGGTGATCTCGCCGCCGTCGGCGGTCTGCTGCTTGGGCAGGTGGCGCACCAGTCCGGACGGGTGGCGCGGCTGGTTGTAGAAGACGAAGTCGGCATCCGAACGGACCCTGCCGCCCGGGCCGAGCAGCAGTGCGGAGGCGTCCACGTCCGGCGCACCGGGCGTGGCGCTCCAGCGCAGCACGGCGCGGACCGCCGCCACCGGCAGTGCGATGTTGGCGCCCTTGGCCATCACGTGCGTCATAGCCGACCATCCTGCCTGTTCGCCACCCCTTCGGACAACGTGACCGGGGGAGGCGCCGTGGTGGGACTTTGCCAACGCTTGCGGTTTGTGAAGTGGAGGGTAACCTTCCGAGAATTCGCCATTGCGGAACCGGCGTGTGCCCGGAGCCGTCCGTACGATGGGCGGGCGGGAGGCGCCGGGGAGCGGCCGAGGGTGACCGGCCGGAACCGGGCCGGGAACCACCACGGCCGTCGAGCGGGTTGAACGGGTGTTGCACCGGGGCCCGTCACCGCCCCTCCCCGCCCCCGCCGGACCGGCGGCCGAACTCCTGAGGAGAGCACCTTGCGCCACTTCGGCCACCTTGCCGACGACGTCCGCGACCGGCTCTTTCTCGCGGCCCCCGGGGAGTTCACCCCGAACGGCGACCCGGCCGTGCTGGCCACCGCGCTGGGTGCCACGCTCTACAGTCCGGCCACCCGGCCCACCCTGCGCGCGGACATCCGCAAGCAGGCCGCGCAGGGGGTCGTCTCGATGGTCCTCTGCCTGGAGGACGCCATCGCCGACCACGAGGTGCCGGACGCCGAGGCCAACCTGGTGGCCCGGCTCGGCGAGCTGTGGGCGGAGGTCACGGAGGGTGTCGACGCGGCCGGGGCCTCCACCGGCTGCACACAGGATCTTCCCCTCCTCTTCATCAGAGTGCGGACCGCCGCCCAGCTCACCGACCTCGCCGAGCGGCTCGGACCGGCGATCGGCCTGCTCACCGGCTTCGTCCTGCCCAAGTTCACCGAGGAGAGCGGCGGGGACTTCCTGGAGGCGCTCGCCGAGGCCGTCACCGGCACCGGGCACCGGCTGTTCGCCATGCCCGTCCTGGAGTCCCCCGAGCTCGCCCACCTGGAGACCCGCCGGGACCAGCTGTTCGGCATAGCGCGCCTGCTCGACAAGCACCGCGAGCGGATCCTCGCCGTCCGCCTCGGCGTCACCGACCTCTGCTCCGCCTACGGCCTGCGCCGCTCGCCCGACCTGACCGCCTACGACGTCTCCCTGGTCGCCTCGGTGATCGGCGACGTGGTCAATGTGCTCGGCCGCGCCGACGGCACCGGCTTCACCGTCACCGGCCCGGTCTGGGAGTACTTCCCGGTCCAGGAGCGGATGTTCAAGCCGCAGCTGCGCCGCACCCCGTTCGCCGAGGCCGAGCCCTCGCGCGAGGCGGTCCGCCGGCGGATCATCGAGCACGACCTCGACGGGCTGATCCGCGAGATCGAACTCGACCGTGCCAACGGGCTGTTGGGCAAGACCTGCATCCACCCCAGCCACGTCCCCGCGGTGCACGCGCTCTCCGTCGTCACACACGAGGAGTACAGCGACGCCCGGGACATCCTCCAGCAGGACCGCGGCGGCGGCGGGGTGCTGCGCTCGGCGTACACCAACAAGATGAACGAGGCCAAGCCGCACCGGGCCTGGGCGGAGCGGGTGATGCTGCGCGCCGAGGTGTTCGGGGTGGCCCGCGAGGACGTCAGCTTCGCGGAGCTGCTGTCGGCCTGCCTCTGCCGCTGACCGGCCCGCCCCTCCTTCCGCACCTTGCCCACCGCACCGCACCACCGAAAGCAGGACCCCTTCGTGACAGCAGCAGAGCAGGAGCGCACCGCAGCGCAGGAGTGGACCGGCCGCTGGGTCGCCGAGCGGGCCGGCGTCGCGCTGACCGGCTCCGAGCGCCTTCCCGAGCTGGTCGGCCTCGCCCTGCGGGAGAACCGCAAGCGCGCCCACCTGCTGGTCTCCACCGTGCTCGGCAAGCACGTCCCGCAGCGCCCCGCCGTGGTGCACGGCGCCGGCCTCGAACTCGGCCGCCGGGTGCGCGAACTGCTCGGCCCGCTCGACGGGCAGGCCCTCGCGCGGGCCGTCGTGCTCGGCTACGCGGAGACCGCCACCGGCCTCGGCCACAGCGTCGCCGACGGCCTGGACGCCCCCTATCTGCACTCCACCCGCCGCCCGGTGCCCGGCCTCGCCCCGCTCGGCGGCTTCGAGGAGGAGCACTCGCACGCCACCTCGCACCTGCTGCTGCCCGCCGACCCCGGGCTGCTCGCCGGCGACGGGCCGCTCGTCCTGGTGGACGACGAGTTCTCCACCGGCACCACCGTGCTCAACACCATCCGCGCCCTGCACGCCCGCCACCCGCGCGCGCACTACGTGGTGGTCGCCCTGGTCGACCTGCGCGGCGAGGCCGACCGGCGACGCCTCGCCGACACCGCCGCCGAACTCGGTGTCCGGCTCGACCTGGTGGCGCTGGCCGACGGCGGCGTCGAACTGCCCGCGGACATCCTGGACCGGGCCGAGCGGCTGATCGCCGAGGCCGGACCGGCGTGCGAACCGCCGGCCGCCCCGGCCGCGCCGCTGGTGCGGGTCGACCTGGCCTGGCCGGACGGGCTGCCCGACGGCGGACGGCACGGCTTCACCCCGGAGCACCGGGCGCGGCTGGAGGAGGCGCTGCCGGCCCTCGCCGACCGGCTGGCCCGGGCCGTCGAGGAGGGCATCGAGGAGGGCGTCGAGGAGCGCGCCGACGGGGGCTCCGACGGGGGCTCCGGCGGCGGGCGGGTGCTGGTGCTCGGCTTCGAGGAGCTGATGTACGCGCCGCTGCGGCTGGCCGGCGCCCTCGCCGAACGGCTCCCCGGCGGCGCCGACCGCGTCCACAGCTCGACCACCACCCGCTCACCCGTCCTCGCCGTCGACGACCCCGGCTACGCCGTGCGCACCCGGCTGGCCTTCCCCGCCCACGACGACCCGGCCGACGACTCCTCGCGCGAGCGCTACGCCTACAACGTCGCCCCCGGCGCCGACCCGGCCCGCCGCTTCGACACCGTGGTCCTGGTGGTCGACGACGTCGCCGACACCCCGGCCCTGCACCACGGCGAGCGCGCCCTGCTCGGCCAGCTGCGCCGCGTCACCGACCGGGTGGTGCTCGCCGTGCTGCCCTCCCACCGGCCGGGCGCCCTGCCGGCTCCGCTGTACGGCCCGGAGTTCTCCTCCTACCGGGCCGACGAGGTGGCCTGGCTGCTCAAGGACCTCTCCGAGGTCGCCCTGGAGGCCCCCACCGAGGAACGCGAGGAGGCCGTGCAGAGCGGCGGCGCCCACTACGCCGAGTCGCTGCCGGTCGAGTACCAGCCGAGCCCCGAGTACCAGGAGCTGTTCCACCAGGCCCTGCGGACCTCCGCCCGCCGGATCGCGCTCGCCGTCGGCACCGTCGCCGAGACCCTGCTGCGCGAACGCGGCCCCGGCCTGGTGCTCGCCTCGCTGGCCCGGGCCGGCACGCCCGTCGGCATCCTGATCCGCCGCTGGCTCGCCGCCGGACACGGCGTCGACGCCCCGCACTACGCCGTCTCCATCGTCCGCGGCCGCGGCATCGACCCGGTCGCCCTGCGCTACCTGGACGCCCACCACCGGGCGGCCGACGTGGTGTTCGTCGACGGCTGGACCGGCAAGGGCGCGATCACCCGCGAACTCGCCGAGGCGCTCGCCGGAACCGGCTTCGACCCCGGCCTCGCCGTCCTCGCCGACCCCGGCCGCTGCGTGTCCACCTTCGGCACCCGGGACGACTTCCTGATCCCCTCCGCCTGCCTCAACTCGACCGTCTCCGGCCTGGTCTCGCGCACCGTGCTGCGCGCCGGACTGATCGGCCCGGACGACTTCCACGGCGCCAAGCACTACACCGAGCTGGCCGGCGCCGACGTCTCCGGCGCCTTCCTGGACACCGTCGTCGACCACTTCGCGGACGTCCGGGCCGAGGCCGTCGCGGCGGCCGGGCGCTTCCTCGCCCCCGAGCACGCCGCCGAGCGCGCCCCCGACTGGGCCGGCTGGGCCGCCGTCGAGCGGATCAGCGCCGAGTTCGGCATCGACGACGTCAACCTGGTCAAGCCCGGCGTCGGCGAGACCACCCGGGTCATGCTGCGCCGCGTCCCCTGGCGGGTACTGGCCCGGCGCGGCGCGGGCGCCGACCTCGACCACGTCCGGCTGCTCGCCGCCCAGCGGGGGGTCCCGGTCGAGGAGGTGGACGACCTGCCGTACTCCTGCGTCGGCCTCATCCACCCCCGCTACACCCGGGGTGCCACCGGCGCCTCCGGTACGGCCGTCCTGGTGAAGGAGTCCTGAGCCCCGATGACTGGATACCTGAGCGGTGGCATGAACGGCGGCGCCGCGGGCCGCTTCGTCGTCGCGAGCGACCTCGACCGCACCCTGATCTACTCCAACCGCGCCCTCGCCCTCGACGTGCCGGACCGGCTCGCGCCGCGCCTGCTCTCAGTCGAGGTGCACGACGGCAAGGCGCTGTCGTTCATGACCGAGCAGGCCGCCGAACTGCTCGTCGAACTCGCCCGGGAAGCGGTGCTCGTCCCCGCCACCACCCGCACCCGGGCCCAGTACGAGCGGGTCAACCTGCCCGGCCCGACGCCCGGCTGGGTCCCGCCGTACGCCATCTGCGCCAACGGCGGGCGACTGCTCGTCGACGGCGTGCCGGACGCCGACTGGCAGGACGAGATGGCCGCCAGGCTGGCCGGCGGGGCGGCCCCGCTGGCCGAGGTGGTCGAGCACCTGGCGCTCTGCGCCGACCCCGAGTGGACGCACAAGCGGCGGGTCGCCGACGAGCTCTTCGCCTACCTGGTCGTCGAGCGCGCCGAACTGCCGCAGGGCTGGCTCGCCGAGCTCACCGGCTGGTGCGCGGAGCGCGGGTGGGGCGTCTCGCTGCAGGGGCGCAAGGTGTACGCGGTGCCGGCGCCGCTCAGCAAGAGCGCGGCGCTGGCCGAGGTCGTGCGGCGGGTGGGCGGGGGCACCGTGCTCTCCGCCGGGGACTCGCTGCTCGACGCCGACCTGCTGCGCGCCGCCGACGCCGCCTGGCGCCCCGGCCACGGCGAACTGGCCGACAACGGGTGGACGGCGCCCGGCGTCACCGCCCTCGACGAGGTGGGCGTGGCGGCGGGCGAGGAGATCGTCCGCCGCTTCCTGGCCCGGGTGCGCGGCGAGGCCGTCGAGCCGGACGCCGCCGTTGTCGGGGTGTCCTAGGGACCGTCCTGGCCAGCCGGCCGACCGGCCGATCAGCCGCAGCAGCCGCCGCCGCAGCAGCCCCCGCCGCCACCGGCCGAGGGGGCCTGCTGCGGCGCGCCGCCGGCGGAGGCCGCGCCGGTGACGGCGACGGTCGACAGCAGCTTCACGGTGTCCTGGTGGCCCTGCGGGCAGACGGCGGGGTCGTTGGCCTGCGCCATCGCACGGCGCAGCTCGAAGGTGGCGCCACAGGCGCGGCAGCGGAAGTCATAACGAGGCATGTCCGCCAGCGTATCCGCGTTGCCGCGCGCCGTGGAGGCCGTGCGGCCGTGCAGTGGCCGTGTGGTCGTGTGGTCGTGCGGTGCTCCGGTCAGCGGTGGCCGCCGCCCAGCTCGCCGCGGATCAGCTCCACCACGTTCGCCGCCGTCTCCCGCACCGCGGCCAGCTCGGTCAGGAACCGCCAGTAGTCCGGATGCCGCCCGGCCGACTCCAGCTCCGCCACCGCGCGGTCCAGCCGCGCCACCGCGGCGTCCAGCGGTCCGGCGTGCCGCGGATCCGGCGCGTGCCGCCCGGCCATCGCCAGCCGCTGGGCGTCCCGCAGGGCGAACCGGGCCCGCTCGACCTCCTTGTTCGGGTCGATCTGCACCTCGTTCAGCTGCCGCAGCCGGTCGTTCACCGCGACCACCGAACCGTCCGCGGTGTCCAGCAGCGCGCGCACCGTGCCCAGCGCACCCGTGGCGTCCGCCCAGCGCTGCTCGTCCCGGGCCCGGGCCGCCTCGGCGAGCTTGCCCTCGGCGGCCCGCCCGGTCTCCGCGACCTGGTCCGGCACCCGCTGGAGGTCCTGCCAGCACGCGGTGGAGAACCGCCGGCGCAGCTCGCTCAGCGCCGGCTCCACCGTGGCGGCCTTCGTCTCCAGCGCCTGGATCCTGGTCCGCAGACTGGCCACCCGACGGTCGATCTCCCGGGCCCGCTCCGGCAGCTGCCCGACCTCCGCCGCGATCGCCTCGGCACGCTCCCGCACCCGCTCCGCGCGCTCCAGCGTGCCCGGCACCCCGTGCTGCGCGACACCCTCGTTGAGCCGCCCCAGCTCCGGCGCCAGCTCCGCCAGCCGCGCCGCCGGCCCGTCCGCCCGCAGCCCGGCGCCGCGCGCCGCGTCCAGCGCGTTGCTGGCGTCCAGCAGCGCCCGCCTGGCCTGCTCGATCGCCGGGGTCACCCGCATCAGCTGCTGCTCGGCCCGTTCCAGCGTCGGCTGCAGCTTGCGCAGGAAGTCGTTCAGCTCCGCGAGCGCCGAGCCGAGCTGCCCCTTCACGTCGTCCAACTGGTGCTTGGCGCGGGCCGCCGCCCCGGACTCCAGGTCCTCCGCGTCCAGGTCGTGCGCGTCCAGGGCGGCCAGGTAGTTCACGGTCACCTGGTCGACCCGGCCGGAGATCGCCTGGAAGTCCGCCACCGCCCGCCGAGCCGTCGCCCCGTCCCCGGCGGAGCGCACCGTCTCCACCGCCAGCCGCACCTCGCGCTGGGCGGAGTCCACGTCGTAGAACGCCTGCTGCGCCGCGTCCCGCGCCGCCCGGGCGTCCGCCCGCATGCCCTCCCCGCCGCGCCGCCCCCACCAGCCCCCGCCGGTCCCGAACGACGCCGCCCCCGCGGCCCCCAGCGCCCCCGCGACGACCAGCGGCAGCACCAGCGCCTCGGCCACCGCACGTCCCGGCCACCGCCGCCCCCGCCCGCCTCCGCCGGCCACCCTCACTGCGCGCTCCCTGGTTCCCGACCGTTGATCCACCGACCATTGTTCCCGATCACCCCACCCCACCGGCACCCCACCCGTCCCACCCCCCGACCACCCGCACCACAGCACCCCCCCGGACCAGGTACCCTAAGCATTCGTCGTGCGCCCGAACGGGCCCGCACGACCGGGGGCGCGTAGCTCAGCGGTAGAGCGCTGCTCTTACAAAGCAGATGTCGGCGGTTCGAAACCGTCCGCGCCCACAGCAGAGAAGGGCCAGTTCGGAGGAGTGATCCTCCCGAACTGGCCCTTGATCGTTTTCGGGCCGCTGGGTGCCCGGTTCGGCTATCGGGTTGCCGATACTTCGGCCTCTCGGCCGGTGCAGCGCAGCCACTCGGTGTAGCGCCACCGGAGAGCCTCTGGGTGTGGCAGGCGGTCCAGGGTGAGCTTTGGGTGCACGATGCCCATGGCTTCCAGGCTCGGCCCGCCGGGGCGCGGTTCGACGGTCAGGGTGTCGGGGTTGATGGCGAAGAGGTGAGCGTCGAAGGCCCTGTGGAGCGCGGCGTTCATCGGCAGGCCGTTGCGGGCGTCCGAGGTGCCGCCGTCAGCGTCGCCTCGGAAGTGCGCTGCCTCGATCATCTGGGGGATCGCGATTCCTGAGAGCGGGCAGCGTGGACCGTAGCGCTGGAACACTTCGAGCTTGAACCGCGCCTGGTCCGGTCGTGTGACCACGGTCCCGTTCCGTCGGCGGCGCCTGTTGCCTTCGAGCTGGAACGGCTGCTCTTCCGAGCGGTCGTGGTCGAGGACTTGCGCGGGCGGGGTTTCACCGAACTTGACCAGGAACAGGCTGCTGTCATCCTCCCAGCCCTCGACCCAGGCAAGGTGTACGCCTCGGAGGTTGCCATGTTCGGTGATCACAAACAGCGGAAGTCGGAGCGTCGCGGCCGCTTTTGTGGCGTTGACTTCACTGAGATCGCGGCCCGGCACCCGGGTGACCGGGTAATGGTACAGGACTTCGTTCTCGTTCAGGTCGTCAGGGTAGTGCTGGCCCGTGTGCTTGAGCCCGATCGTCACACCGTCGGGGTGGATCTTCTGGGTGCGGGTCTTGTCCGTCCAGATGCCCCGGTAGTTGCCGTAGGCGCCAACGGAACGGACGACGTCCGCGGTGACTAGCCCTGAGCTGTCCCGCCGTCCGAGCAGGTTCCGCCACACAGCCAGGCGCCACTCCCGCTCTGCGTCTACGGTCTCCGTGTGGCTGTTGAGGATCGTGAACCCCATGGCGCGCAATACGGGGTTCGTGGATGCTTCGCCACCATGGAACCGGTCGTTCGGCAACGGGCCGCTGGCCCCGTGCTGGTAGCCGAAGGCGACGCCGGCGATCGCCTTGGCGTCGTACAGCAGGTCAGCGTGGCTGAGGTAGTACTGCGTGGAGGGGCCGAACCCGTGTTTGTTGCGGAAGGCCTGCCCGCCCAAGTCGTTGTACTCGGCGAGTGCCCTTTCCACCGAGGTGGCACTCGTCAGATCCCTGATTCCCATGGCCCACCCTTAGGTCTCGACGTGCAACGCGAGCCTTCTAACTTCACATCTCGGAGATCAGTTCCCCCGTCGAGTGTGAGGCGGGACTCAGGCGCGGACCAGGGGCCCGGTGTGCGGGCGCGGCGACTGCACGCAGCTCAGCGGCATGTCCCTGTGCTGTCACTTGTGCAGAGGTCGGCCGGGCGATTCGCTGGAGGACTGCCCGTTCCACTCGTGTGCTGGAACGGGCAGTACGGGGTGATCAGTTGCGGGTGCCAGCGGTGACGAGGGGGAGGTTGGGGTCGGTGCTGAGATAGGCCCCGTCCTGGGGCCAGATGACGGTGCAGCCCTGGCTCTCCGCGAGAACGAGCAGGTCGGCGCGAGGCTTGCTCGGCACCAGAATGGCCTTGGTGGTGCCGGCGGGCAGGAAACGTATGTAGTCGGCGAGTTGGCCGATGGCCATGCGGACGGCCTCGCGGGTCACGCTGCCCTTGGCTTCCACGAGGAGGTCGAGGTCCGCGGCGTACAGGTCGGTGAAGAGGGGACGGGTCTCGCCGGCGGGCAGGATCTGCTGTCGGACGACCTCGTGCTGCTTGGCCCGCAGGAAGTCGCTGAAGGCGGTCAGGAGTTTGCCTTCCTTGCGCTCGGCCTCGTAGGGCTCCCGGTTCGGGTCGACGAAGGACTTCTCGGTCACCTGTTGTTCCACCGGCAGTGTCTTCACGGCCTCCGGCTTGGCCTTGAGTAGGCGGCCGAGTCGAGTGGTGGGGGCTTGCGGCTCGGTGTCGACGGCACGCAGTCGGAAGACGATGACCTTCCGCAGCGGGCCGTTGTCGGTCTCCGGTGCGTCGGCTTCGTACCAGGGAAGGTCTTCGTCGATCTCGAACTCACCACGGTAGGTGACGACTCCACGGGCACCGTCGAAGACCCTCAGGGCTCGGCCGTCCCTCCGGTGGTGGAGGATGCTGGCGTTGCCGGAGATCATCCGCTGGTCGCCGCGCTGTCCCTCGCCGCTGTAGTGGAAGAGCCCGTCGATCCAGTCGTCGTAGTAGCCGTGCTTCTCTCCGGCCGCCTGCTCGGTGAAGATCATGACATTGGGGCTCTTGGCGGATGGGCCGATCCCGCCCTGGGTCCGCCCTCCGTACGTGGTGTGGAGCGTCTTCCGCTCGATCTGGTCGCCGGGCTTGAGGTCCCACTCGGCTGGTGGCGTGATCGCGGACATGAGGCTCCTGAAGAGGCAAGGGTCTTCGAGGAATCTAGTAGGACTAGATGCTTAATGGGTACCGATTTTGATCTCGGATTCGGGCCGGTCGGGGGCAGGCGCGTTGCTGGCCGAGCTTCCCCTGCTATCTCCCACCCGGTGCCGCCGGAGTTGTGGCGCTGCGCTCGTCCAGGGGCGGGGCGGCGGTGTGGGGATGGTGGGCGGTGGGTCGCCGGGGTGGCGGCGCTTGGGGGGCGGGGGGTGGTGGGGTGTGTTTGTGTGGGCGCTAACCGTTTGGGAGAGGTGACCCTCCGTGACCATGCCGCCGTTCGGTTCGAACGACCCTTTCTCCGACCTGCTCAGCCGGTTCTTCGGGATGAGCCCGCTGGCCTCCCCGCCCGCCGTGCAGCGGGTGCCGATCGGGCGGCTGCTCAGCGAGTCGGCGCAGGAACTGCTCGCCACCGCCGCGCAGCGGGCCGCCGAGGACGGGAGCAGCGATCTCGACACCGCCCATCTGGTCTGGGCGGCCACCCGGGTGGAGCCGTCGCGCCGGATGCTGGAGCGGGCCGGGATCGACCCGGACCGGCTGGCGGGTGATCTGGCCGAGGCGCTGCCCTCCGGGGACGGGGCGCCGGAGGCCGACGGGCGGCCCGCGCTGACGCCGGCCGCCAAGCGCGCGCTGCTGGCCGCGCACGCCCGGTCGCAGGGGGCCGGGGCCTCGTACATCGGGCCGGAGCACATCCTGGGCGCGCTGCTGGAGGAGGAGCGCTCGGGCGCCGGCGCCGCGCTGCGCAACGTCGCGCCGTCGCAGGAGGCGCTGCGCACCGTGCTGGACGGTCGTGGCGTGGGCGGCGAGCGCAGCCAGGGCGGAGCGAACCCGAGCCGGACGCCGACGCTCGACGAGTACGGGCGGGACCTCACCGAGGAGGCCCGGGCCGGCCGGCTGGACCCGGTGGTCGGCCGTGCCGAGGAGATCGAGCAGACCGTCGAGATCCTCTCCCGCCGGACCAAGAACAACCCGGTGCTGATCGGCGAGCCCGGGGTCGGCAAGACGGCGATCGTGGAGGGGCTGGCGCAGCGGATCGTCTCCGGGGACGTGCCGCAGAGCCTCAAGGAGAAGCGGGTGGTCACCCTGGACCTCACCGCGCTGGTGGCCGGCTCCAAGTACCGGGGCGAGTTCGAGGAACGGCTGAAGAGCGTGATCGACGAGGTCACCGAGGCCGAGCAGAGCGTGATCCTGTTCCTCGACGAGCTGCACACCGTGGTCGGCGCGGGCAGCGGTGGCGAGGGTTCGATGGACGCGGGCAACATCCTCAAGCCGGCGCTGGCCCGCGGCGAGCTGAGCGTGGTCGGCGCGACCACCCTGGACGAGTACCGCAAGCACGTGGAGAAGGACGCCGCGCTGGAGCGCCGCTTCCAGCCGGTGCTGGTGCCGGAGCCGAGCGTCGAGGAGACGATCGAGATCCTCCAGGGCCTGCGCGACGCCTACGAGGCGCACCACCAGGTGCGGTTCGCCGACGAGGCGCTGGACGCCGCCGCCACCCTCTCCGACCGCTACGTCAGCGACCGCTTCCTGCCGGACAAGGCGATCGACCTGCTGGACCAGGCCGGCGCCCGGGTGCGGCTGCGCAGCCTGAGCGGCTCCACGGTCGCGATGCCGGTGCAGGACCGGATCACCAAGCTGCGCCGCGAGCTGGAGGAGGCGGTGGCGGACGAGGAGTTCGTGCGGGCCGCCAACCTGAAGAGCGAGCTGCGGCAGACCGAGGACGAGCTGGCCGCGATCGCCGAGTCCCGCGAGGAGGTCGTGGCGGTCACCGCGGATGACATCGCCCAGGTGCTCTCCAGCCGCACCGGCATCCCGGTCGCCGAGTTGAACGCGACCGAGCGCGAGCGGTTGCTGAGGCTGGAGGAGCACCTGCACGAGAAGGTGATCGGCCAGGACCAGGCGGTCACCGCGGTCGCCCAGGCGGTGCGCCGCGGCCGGGCCGGGATGGGCGATCCGGACCGGCCGACCGGCTCGTTCCTGTTCCTCGGCCCGACCGGGGTCGGCAAGACCGAGCTGGCGAAGGCGCTGGCCGCGCTGCTGTTCGGCGACCCGGACCGGATGATCCGCTTCGACATGAGCGAGTTCCAGGAGAAGCACACCGTCTCCCGGCTGGTCGGCTCCCCGCCCGGGTACGTCGGCTACGACGAGGCGGGCCAGCTCACCGAGGCGGTGCGCCGCAAGCCGTACAGCGTGCTGCTCTTCGACGAGGTGGAGAAGGCCCACCCGGACGTCTTCAACCTGCTGCTGCAGGTGCTGGACGACGGCCGGCTGACGGACGCCCAGGGCCGTACGGTCGACTTCCGCAACACCGTGGTGATCATGACGAGCAACATCGGCTCGCAGCGGATCCTCGACCACGCGGGCGACGTCGACGAGATCCGCGACGAGCTGATGCGGGACCTGCGCGGGCAGTTCCGCCCGGAGTTCCTCAACCGGATCGACGAGGTGATCGTCTTCCACGCGCTCACCCGCCGGGACCTGCTCCAGGTGGTGGACCTGCTGCTGGACCGCTCCCGGCGCCGGCTCAAGGCCCAGGACGTCGAGCTGGAGGTGACCGAGGGCGCGAAGGAGTGGCTGGTGAACCGCGGCTACCAGCCGGAGTTCGGGGCCAGGCCGCTGCGCCGGACGATCCAGCAGGAGCTGGACAACCGGATCTCCAACCTGCTGCTGGACGGCACCGTGCGGGAGGGGGACACCCTGCTCGCCGAGGTGTCGGACGGTGAGCTGACGGTGGTGCTGGCGCGGCCGGAGCGCTCGGCGACCTTCGAGGAGGCGGAGGAGCGGGCAGGGGAGTAGCCGCCCGTTCCGGTCAGGCGCCCGGGAGCACCTCGCGCAGCAGCGGGTCGGGCAGTCCGCGCTTGCCCCACTCGCGCGGGTAGCCGAGTGACACCTCCTCGAACGGCACCCCGTCGTAGGCCGTGCGCCGGGGGATGTGCAGGTGCCCGTAGATCATCGTGGCGGTGTTGAACCGGCGGTGCCAGTCCGCGGTCAGCTCGGTGCCGCACCACTGGGCGAACTCGGGGTACCAGAGGACCTCGGTGGGCTGCCGGACCAGCGGGTAGTGGTTCACCAGCACGAGCGGCAGCTGCGGGTCGTGCTCGGTGAGCCGCTTCTCGGTCAGCCGGACGCGCTCGCGGCACCAGGAGTCGCGGTCCGGGAACGGGTCCGGGTGCAGGAAGCGCTCGTCCGCGCAGACCACACCGGACGCGTAGGCGGCGGCCAGTGACTCCTCCTTGGTGGTGGTGCCGGGGGCCCGGAAGGAGTAGTCGTACAGCAGGAACAGCGGGGCGACGGCGACCGGGCCGCCCGCGCCGGTCCACACCGGGTAGGGGTCCTCGGGGGTCACCACACCGAGCTCGCGGCAGATCTCCAGCAGGTGCTCGTAGCGCTCGACGCCGCGCAGTTGGACCGGGTCGTTGGGGTGGGTCCACAGCTCGTGGTTGCCGGGGGCCCAGATCACCTTGGCGAACCGTTCGGCGAGCAGGCCCAGGGCCCAGCGGATGGTGACGGTGGACTCGGCCACGTCACCGGCGACGATCAGCCAGTCCTCCGGCGAGCCGGGCCGCAACTGTTCGACCAGGTCGCGGTTCTGCTGGTAGGAGACGTGCAGATCGCTCACCGCGAGCAGCCGGCCCCCGGCCGTGCCCCGTCGCGTGCCGTCCGCGTGGTTGTCACCGGCCATGTCGGCCCCCCAGATGGTCGTCGCTGCCGTCCCGGCCACAGTACCGGGGTCCGGCGGCCGGAACAGGGTGTCGGGAGTCGTAGCCACGGCCGAATCCCTTGACATGTCGTCATGTCCGCGCCAGCTTTGGGGCACCCCCACACCGAGAGGTCTCTCATGAAGAAGCCGCTCATAGGCACGCTGGCCGCGCTCCTGACCGCCGGGGCGACCGCCCTCGCCGGAGCCCCCGCCGCGACCGCCACCACCACCGCGACGCCCGGTGCCGCGGAATCGGTGCAGGCCGGAAAGGTCGCCGCCGTCAACTTCGCCGGCACCGTGGCCCTCAGCAACTGTTCCGGCTCGCTCATCCGGTTCCCCGCCTCGACGGCGAGCGACCCGGCGCTGGTGCTCTCCAACGGCCACTGCCTGGAGACCGGTATGCCCGGCCCCGGCCAGGTGGTCGTCAATCAGGCCTCCAGCCGCACCTTCACGCTGCTGAACGCGAGCGGCGGCTCGGCCGGCACCCTGCGCGCCACCAAGATGGTCTACGGCACCATGACCGACACCGATGTGTCGATCTACCAGCTGAACACCACCTATGCCGCGATCCAGTCCTCCTACGGCATCGCCCCGCTGACCGTCGCGGCCACCCACCCCGTCCAGGGCACCGCGATCAAGGTCGTCTCCGGGTACTGGAAGAAGATCTACTCCTGCTCGGCCGACGGCTTCGCCTACCGGCTCAAGGAAGCGGACTGGACCTTCAAGGACTCCCTCCGCTACACCTCCACCTGCAACGTCATCGGCGGCACCTCCGGCTCGCCGGTCGTCGACGCCGCCGGCGGCCAGGTGGTCGCGGTGAACAACACCATCAACGAGAGCGGCCAGCGCTGCACCCTGGACAACCCCTGCGAGGTGGACCAGAACGGCGTGGTGACGGTCCGCCCGGGCATCGGCTACGCGCAGGAGACGTACATCATCCCCGCCTGCTTCGGCCCCGGGAACAAGCTCGACCTGACCCGGGTCGGCTGCACCCTGCCCCGCCCCTGACCAGCACGTTCGTCCCCGATGGGCCATCCGCGACCGGCGGGTGGCCCATTCGGCCGTCCGTCCGTCGGACGGACGGCCCGCCCGGTGGCCGCGCACCGAAGGCCGCATACCGACGGCCGGAGCGTGGTACGGACCATGGCAACACCCAGTTCCGTTGACCCGATGGAGAGTTGATGACCACGACGATGAGAAGGCTGCTGGTCGCCGCCCTGCTGATACCCCTGCTCGGCCTCGGCCTCGCCCCGACGGCGTTCGCCCGCGGGACGGACGCGCCCGCGGCGGCCTCCGTCGCCGACGACCCGTCGGCCGACGTCAAGGACCGCCTGGCGGCGATCCGCGGCATGACGGTCACCGAGGAGCAGCCCACCACCACCGGCCACCGCTACTTCCTGCTCACCTACACCCAGCCGATCGACCACGACCGCCCCTGGCTGGGCACCTTCCAGCAGCGGCTCAGCGTGCTGCACCGTGGCTACGACCGGCCGACCGTCTTCTTCACCAACGGCTACACGCTGCGCACCACGCCCAGCCGCACCGAGCCGGCCCGGCTGGTCGACGGCAACCAGGTCTCCATCGAGTACCGCTACTTCACGCCCTCCCGGCCCGAGCCGGCCGACTGGTCCAAGGCCGGCATCGAGCAGGCGGCCACCGACGCGCACCGGCTGATCACCGCGCTGAAGCGGATCTACCACCAGGAGTGGCTGTCCACCGGCGGCTCCAAGGGCGGCATGTCCTCCACCTACCACCGCCGCTTCTTCCCGGACGACGTGGCCGGCACCATCGCCTACGTCGCGCCGAACGACGTCAACGACCGCGAGGACTCCGCGTACAGCCGGTTCTTCGAGAACGTCGGCACCCCCGAGTGCCGGGCCGCGCTGAACGGCACCCAGCGTGAACTGCTGGCCCGCCGCGACCGCTTGGAGCCCCGCTACGCCGCCGACAACGCCGCCGCCGGCTCCACCTTCACCACCGTCGGCAGCGCCGACCGCGCCTACGAGCTGGCCGTGCTGGACTCGGTCTGGACGTTCTGGCAGTACAGCCTGGAGGCCGACTGCGTGAACGTCCCGGGCGCCGCCGGCACCGACGACGCGCTGTACGCCTGGCTCGACTCGCAGTCCGGCATCACCGGCAACAGCGACCAGGCGCTCGCCGGGTACACCGCGTACTACTACCAGGCCGGCACCGAGCTGGGCTCGCCCTCCTTCGACGTCTCCCGGCTCAAGGGCCTGCTGCACTACGACTACAAGGAGCTGTACGCGCCGCGCACCTACGTGCCGCGCAGCATCCCGATGCGGTTCGACCCGTCCGCGATGCGTGACATCGACCGCTGGGTGCGCAACGACGCCGAGCGGATCATCTTCGTCTACGGCCAGAACGACCCGTGGGGCGCCGAGCCGTTCCGCCTCGGCCGGGGCAGCGAGGACAGCTACGTCTACACCGTGCCCGGCGGCAACCACGGCTCGAACATCACCAGGCTGCCGGCCGCCGAGTCCGCGGCGGCCACCGCCAAGGTGCTGGAGTGGGCCGGTCTCGGCTCCGCCTCCGCCCGCGGGCTGAGCGGCGGGTACCAGGTGCCGCCGATCGGGCCGCTGGACGAGGAGGGGCTGAAGCAGGACCGCGTCCGGCTGTAGCCGCTTCCCGCACGACAGCCGCTTCCCGCGCGACGCGGCGAGGGCCGCCCGGCGACCGGGCGGCCCTCCGGCGCTCCCGGGGGCGGCGCGGCCCGTGCGGCGGGCCCGCGCACCCCCTCCCCGAAGCAGTGAATCAGTGCTTCAATGCTTGCATGGCCTACCGACGCACCCCCGCCGTGCAAGCCCGCCTGGACGCCCAGCGCGAGGCGGTGCTCCAGGCCGCGGTCGGCCTGCTCGCCGAGCGCGGCTACGGCGGCTGCAGCATGGCCGCCGTCGCCGAGCACGCCGGGATCGCCACCGGCTCCGTGTACCGGCACTTCGCGAGCAAGGCCGAGCTGTCCGTCGAACTCTTCCGCCGGGTGGTCACCCGGGAGGTCGCCGCCGTGCACGAGGCCGTCGCCCGCCACGACACCCCCCGGGAGCGGATCGCGGCCGTCGTCGAGACCTTCGCCGCCCGAGCCCTGCGCGCCCCCCGGCTCGCCCACGCCCTGCTGGTCGAACCGGCCGACACCGTGGTGGACGCCGAGCGCCTGGTCTTCCGCCGCACCTTCCGCGACGTGCTCGCCGCCGAGATCGCCGCCGCCCTCGCCGCCGGCGAGCTGCCGCCCCAGGACCCGCAGCTGACCGCCGCCGCGATCGTCGGCGCCACCGCCGAGGCGCTCACCGGCCCGCTCGCCGCCGCACCCCCGGCCGATCCCAGGACCGCCCCCGACGCGGTGGTCCCCGCCCTGGTCTCCTTCACCCTCCGTTCTCTGGGAGTACCCGATGACAGCGACGCATGAGGTCACCAACCAGGTCCCGCTCCCGTACGGGCACGACACCGCGGCCGACCCCGGGCTGCTCGCCGCCCTGCACCGGGCCGGCGCCGGCTGGGCCGAGCCCGAGCTGCACGAACTCGGCCGGCTGGCCGGCTCCGAGCAGGCCGCCGAGTGGGCCCGGCTGGCCAACGAGAACCCGCCGTTGCTGCGCACCCACGACCGCTTCGGCCACCGGATCGACGAGGTCGAGTTCCACCCGGCCTGGCACGAGCTGATGCGCACCGCCGTCGGCCACGGCCTGCACGCCGCCCCCTGGCGGGACGACCGCCCCGGCGCGCACACCGCCCGCGCCGCCAGGTTCTACGTCTGGGGCCAGGTCGAGGCCGGCCACACCTGCCCGGTCTCGATGACCTACGCCGCCGTCCCGGCCCTGCGCACCACCCCGGGGCTGGCCGCCGAGTTCGAGCCGCTGCTCGCCGCCACCGCGTACGACTTCGGCCTGCGCGAGCCGCACGGCAAGCGCGGACTGATCGCCGGCATGTCGATGACCGAGAAGCAGGGCGGCTCCGACGTCCGCACCAACACCACCACCGCCGTCCCGCGGCCGGACGGGAGCCACCGGCTGACCGGCCACAAGTGGTTCACCTCGGCGCCGATGTCCGACCTCTTCCTCACCCTCGCCCAGGCGCCCGGCGGGCTCAGCTGCTTCCTGCTGCCGCGCGTCCTGCCGGACGGCACCCGCAACCGGCTCCGGCTGCAGCGGCTCAAGGACAAGCTGGGCAACAAGTCCAACGCCTCCGCCGAGATCGAGTACGACGAGGCGTACGGCCTGCTGGTCGGCGAGGAGGGCCGGGGCGTGCGGACCATCATCGAGATGGTCAACATGACCCGCCTGGACTGCACCATCGGCGCCGCCTCCGGCATGCGGCTCGGCGCCACCCGGGCCGTCCAGCACGCCCTGCACCGGCGCGCCTTCGGCAAGGCGCTGGTCGACCAGCCGCTGATGCGGAACGTGCTCGCCGACCTGGTCGTCGAGTCCGAGGCGGCCACCGCGGTGGCGATGCGGCTCGCCGAGGCCACCGACGCCGCGATCGCCGGGGACGAACAGGAGGCGCTGGTGCGCCGGCTCGGCCTGGCCGTCGCCAAGTACTGGGTCTGCAAGCGCGGCCCGGCGCACGCCGCCGAGGCCCTGGAGTGCCTGGGCGGCAACGGCTACGTCGAGGAGTCCGGGATGCCCCGGCTCTACCGCGAGGCGCCGCTGGTCTCCATCTGGGAGGGCTCCGGCAACGTCGCCGCCCTGGACGCGCTGCGCGCCATGGCCAAACGCCCGGAGACGGTCGAGGCCTTCCTCGGCGAGCTGGACGCCGCCGCGGGCGCCGACCGCCGGCTCGACGCGGCCGTCGCCGGCCTGCGCAAGCAGCTCACCGACCTCGACCAGCTGGAGTACCGCACCCGCCGGCTGGTGGAGGCGATGGCGCTGGCCTTCCAGGGCTCGCTGCTCGTCCGGTACGGCGACCCGGCGGTGGCCGACGCGTTCTGCGCCTCCCGGCTCGGCGGCGACCACGGCGCGGCTTTCGGCACCCTGCCGCCCGGCCCGGACGCCGGGGCGATCATCGACCGCGCCCGCCCGGTGCCCGCGGCATGAGCCTGCCCGAGCCGGTGGCCGAGGCGGCCGGGGTGCGGGCCTTCTGGCAGCACCTCGGCCTGCCCGGCCTGATCGACGTCCACGTTCACTTCATGCCGCAGAACGTGCTCGACAAGGTGTGGGCGTACTTCGACGCGGCCGGCCCGCTGACCGGCCGCCCCTGGCCGATCACCTACCGCGAGGCGGAGGAGCGACGCGTCGCGCGGCTGCGGGAGTTCGGTGTCCGGGCGTTCACCGCGATGCTCTACCCGCACAGGCCCGGGATGGCCGAGTGGCTCAACGCCTGGGGCGCGGACTTCGCCGCCCGCACCCCCGACTGCCTGCACACCGCGACCTTCCACCCCGAGCCCGGCGCCGCCGGGTACGTGGCCCGGGCGCTGGCGGGCGGCGCCCGGGTGTTCAAGGCGCACCTGCAGGTCGGCGGCTGGGACCCGCGGGACGGGCGGCTCGACGAGGTGTGGGGCCTGCTCGCCGACACCGGCACACCGGTGGTCACCCACTGCGGCTCCGGCCCCGTTCCCGGCAAGCACACCGGCCCGGGGCCGATCGGGGAGGTGCTCGCCCGGCACCCCCGGCTGGTCCTGGTCGTCGCCCACCTCGGGATGGACGAGTACGCCGACTTCCTCGGCCTCGCCGAGCGGTACCCCGGGGTGCGGCTGGACACCACCATGGCGTTCACCGACTTCGCCGAGCGGGACGCGCCCTTCCCGCGCACCGAACTGCCCCGGCTGCGGGCGCTGGGCGAGCGCGTCCTGCTCGGCAGCGACTTCCCCAACATCCCCTACCCGTACGGGCACCAGCTGGAGGCGCTGGACCGGCTCGGGCTGGGGGAGGAGTGGCTGCGCGCCGTCTGCCACGACAACGCGGCGGCCCTGTTCGGGATATGACCTCGGAGGTCATCGACGCCTCTGCCGCGCCCCGGCACAGTGGTGTGCACCCGGCGGCGGCGCCGACCGGGATCCCACCCCCCGTCCGGAGGTCGATCCGCCATGTCCGCGCACACCCTGACCACCGCCCGCCGCACCGCCCCCGCCTCCGTCAAGGCGCTGCGGGGCTTCCTCGCCCTCGACGCCGTCGTCAGCGGCGGCAACGGCCTCGCCTACCTGGCCTTCCCCGGTCCGCTCGGCGAGCTGCTGGGCGTCGGCCGCTCGACCCTGCTCGAACTCGGCGCCGTGCTGGCGGTGTTCGGCCTCGCGGTCGGGCTGCTGGCGGCCCGCCCGCAGCCGCCGGGGCTCGCGGTGCGGGCGGTGATCGACGTCAACCTGGTCTGGACGGTGCTCAGCGTGGTGGCGATGGAGCTGTGGCTGGAGCCGACCACCGCCGGCTACGTCTGGATCCCGCTCCAGGCCGCGACGGTGGCCCTCTTCGCCGCGCTCCAGTTCACCGCCCTGCGCCGGCTGCCCGCGTGACCGGCTGCCCGCGTGACCGGGTGAGCGCGTGACCGGCTGACCGCGTGGCCGCCCGCCCGGGTGGCTACCGGGCCGTCCCCACGGCCTCCTGCAGGAACGCGACGGTCTCCGGGTCGGCCGGGAGGAAGGTCTCCATGGCCAGCTCGGAGACGGTCACGTCCATCGGCGTGTTGAAGGTCGCGATCGTCGACAGGAAGGACAGCACCCGCCCCTCGTGGGCGACCCGCAGCGGCAGGGCGAACGGGAACAGCTCGGTGACGTCCTCCTCCTCGTCACCGTCCGCGGCCGTGCCGGGCGGCTCGGGGTAGGCCCGGACCTCCTCCAACAGGGCCCGCAGCGGCTCCGAGCGGACCAGCCCGAGCTGCTGCTCCATCCGCTCCAGCAGGTGCCGCCGCCACTGCCGCAGGTTGCGGATCCGCGGCGCGAGGCCCTCCGGGTGCAGGGTGATCCGCATCGCGTTGAGCGGCGGCTCCAGCAGATGCGGCGCGACCCCGGAGAGCAGCAGCCCGAGGGCGCGGTTGGCCGCGAGGACCTGGAAGGTCCCATCGACGACCAGCGCCGGGTACGGGTCGTGCGAGGCGAGCAGCCGCTCCATCCCGGAGCGCAGGGCCGTCATCGCCGGGTCGTCCAGCCGCTTCTCCGGGTAGTGCGGCGCGTACCCGGCGGCCAGCAGCAGCGCGTTGCGCTCGCGGACCGGGACGTCCAGGTGCTCGGCGAGCCTGAGCACCATCTCCTGGCTGGGCCGGGCGCGGCCGTTCTCGATGAAGCTGATGTGCCGGGCCGAGGAGTCGGCCAGCAGGGCCAGCTGCAGTTGGCTGAGCCGGCGCCGCTCCCGCCAGCCGCGCAGCAGCGCGCCCACGCCCCGGCCGACGGCTTCCGGTCCCATCCCCACCGTGATCGTCATGGCCGGGACAGTACTACCGCGGACGCGGACGCGGACGTGGGGGCGTCAGGCGCCGGTGGTGGAACCCGGCCGGACGATCATCAGCACCACGACGACCGCCCAGAGCAGGTTGAAGACGCCCGCCGTCATCGGCAGCAGCTTGAGCCCGTTGACCGCCTTGCCGTGCTCCGCCGAACCGCCGTCCAGGGCGAGCGCGTCCACCGCGGCCTGCTGCGCGGGCAGGACGAACAGCAGCAGCGACAGGGCCGCGACGGCGGTCAGCACCATGGAGGCGATCATCCAGGACTGGCCGAGCACGTCCATCACCTGGGCGAGTCCGATGCCGAGGACCGGAACGGCGATCCCGAGCAGCGCGTAGACCTGGGTGATCCGGTGCAGCAGCCGCAGCATGCCGGCGTCGGCGGCCTGCTCGGGCCCGCCCGCCAGCGCGGCCTTCGCCCGGCGCGGGAACATGCTGACGGCCACGGCCACCGGGCCGATGAACAGCACCGAGGCGAGGACGTGCAGGCTCAGCAGGAACTTGGCCATGGCGGGGCACCCTTGTGACTCAACGGGGGCGGCCCGTCGGCGGTCGCGGCGCGGGCAGCCGGGGCGGACGGATCTCCCGGCCCCGCCCAGGACGCTAACACCGCTTATCCGACCGTCCGACCGGCCCCCACCTGGGCAGCTCTAGAGAGCGCCCAGCTCGACCGCCCGCGGCGGCAGCTCGCAGACCGCCGCGACGGCCGCGCCGTGCGCCTCGTCCACCCAGTCGAGCAGCCGGAGCCCCTCGAAGGGGCTGAGCAGCGGCCGGCCGTCGGGCAGGTCGAGCGGGAGCCCGGAGAGGTCGACGGCGGCGAGGCCGTCCAGGGTGGTGCGGCCGATCTTGATCAGGGCCTCCTTGCGCACCCAGAGCCGCAGGAAGGCCCGCGCCGGGTCGGGGTGCTCCCGCACCAGCCGCAGCTCCGCCTCGGTGAGCACCCGGGGCGCGACGTCCAGCAGGCTGCCGCCGCGGTCGGTCAGCTCGACGTCGACGCCGATCGGCCGGTGCCCGGCGGCGGCCGCGACCACGCCCTTGGTGTGCGAGAGGCTGACCTCGATCCCGGGGTGGTCGGGCAGGTAGGGCTTGCCGTGGTCGCCCTTGCCGCAGTCGGGGCAGTGCTGGGCGAGGGTCAGCGCGGTGGCCGGGACGCCGAGCAGGCCGGCGGCGCAGAGCCGGACCAGGGCGTGCGCGGCGATGAAGTCGACCCGTCCCGACTCGTGCCGGAACCGGGCGGCGCGCTCCTTCTCCACGGGGGTGAGCAGGTGCTCGCCGGCCCCGGGGTGGCGCAGCACGTCGGCGCTGGTGGCGACGGTGGCGATGGCGTCGGAAGTCATGCCTCCAACCTAGCGGGGCCGCGGGCGGCCAGGGAGGAGACGGCCGATCCTTCCGTTCGGAAGATTTCCGGATCGACACTGATGGTCTGTAGGGTGCCGATTGCCCGATTTGATACCTGATATCCAAAATCTCTGGATTCTCTAGGTATCGGCCGGGATGATGCAGGATCAAACGGAACGAGGCGGGTGCCCTTCCACCTGCCTCTCTCTTCGCGGAGGAATGTGCAGATGAGTCAGGGAGCCGGTACGCCCGGTCACAGAAGAGCCAGCGCGGGACGGGTCCCCAGGCCCCGCGGACGCCGGAACGTCAGGGTCGTGGCGGCGACGGCCACGGCCGTGCTGCCGCTCGCGGCGGTGCTGACGGTCGGTTCGGCCGCCCCGCTGGCGCCGCCGCTGGGCGCGTGCAGCGGATCGGACTGCCCGGCCACCTGGCCGGGCGTCAACAACGGCGACTTCCCGGGCCGGGACGCCGCCGTCAACGTCTTCACCGGCGGCAGCTACACGGTCGCCGGCCGGGCGGCCGAGGCCGAGGGCAAGATCGTCACCCTCGGCGACTTCACCGTCGACAAGAACGGCGGCGGCAACTTCAACGCGGGCGTGGTCGGCGTCGGTTCGCGGGTCGTCCCGCCGAACGGCAGCGACTTCCTCACGGTCGGCGGCAAGGTCACCGTCCAGCCCGGCAACAGCCTGCTGATCGGCGGCATCGACTCCAAGGGCCAGGCCTTCGGCAACCTGCGGCACGCGGGCACGCTCACCGGCTCGGTCTCCATCGACCCGACCGGCGAGGCGATACAGGACGCCGACGCCGCCGCGCCGTACCGCTCGGTGCTCACCCAGATCGAGAACGTCTCCTCCTGTGTCGGCCGCACCGCCGCCACCGGCACCGTCGCGCTCACCGGCAGCGAGGCGACCTTCACCGGTGACGGGACCAGCATGAAGCAGGTCTTCAACGTCCCCGGGAACCTCACCTCGCCGACCGGCGGGCAGATCGGCCTGGTGTTCGCGAACATCCCGGCCGGTGCGACCGTCGTGGTCAACATGCAGTCGGCCGACCCGGTCATCAACACCTACACCGGTACCGGCCTGCCGGGCGACCAGACCACCGAGATGCGCTCCAAGCTGCTGTGGAACTTCCCCACGGCCACGGCGGCGCAGATCAACGGCAGCGCGCAGTTCCAGGGCGCGGTGATGGCGGGCAACCCGGCCGGCACCACGACCATCGACATGCCGGGCATGAACGGCCGGGTCTACCTGGCGGGCAACCTGGTCCAGACCGGCAACGGCGGCTACGAGATCCACAGCTACCCGTTCGACGGGGACCTGCCGGACTGCGCGGTCGAGCCGACGCCGACGCCGACCGTGACTCCGACCCCGACCCCGACGCCCACGCCGACCGGGACGGCGACCACGCCGGCGCCGACCTCCCCGGCGCCGACCGGGACCGCCACCTCGCCGGCCCCGAGCGAGACCCCGGCTCCGACCGGGACCCCGAGCGAGACCCCGAGCGAGACCCCGGCCCCGACCGGGACCACCACCGAGCCGGCGGTGACCGGCCCGACCGCCACGTCCAGCTCGTCCGCCGCCGCACCCACCGGCGACGGCCCCACGAGCCAGGGCCCGGCCGGGCAGCAGCCCGCGCCCAGCAGCGGCGGAGGCGGTGGCCTGCTGGCCTCGACCGGTTCCGGCAACGCCGCGACCTTCGGCATCGTCGGTGTGGTGCTGCTCGCCCTCGGCGGCGCCCTCGCCGTCGTGGCCGCCCGTCGCCGCGGTCGCCACAGCTAGCCGACGGCGCGTCAAAGGCCGCCCGGTCCTTCGACCGGGCGGCCCCTTTGCGTTCGCCGGCCTCAGGTCACCTCGCCGCGCCGGGAGAAGCGCTCGTCCTTCCACTCGCCGCTCTCCAGCACCTGGGCCAGGTGCCGCGCCGCGTCCCACACCTCGGTGTGCGAGAGGTAGAGCGGGGTGAAGCCGAAGCGCATGAGGTCCGGGGCCCGGAAGTCCCCGATCACACCGCGGGCGATCAGCGCCTGCACCACCGGGTAGCCGTCGGCGTGCCGCAGCGCCACCTGGCTGCCGCGCCGGGCGTGCTCGCGGGGGGTCACCACCTCGATGCCGTCCAGGCCCTCCACCAGACCGATGAACAGATCGGTCAGCGCCAGGCTCTTGGCCCGTACGGCGGCCCGGTCGGCCCGCTCCCAGACGTCCAGCGAGGCCTCCAGCGCGGCCTGGCCGAGCAGCGAGGGCGAGCTGGTGAGGAAGCGGCCGATGCCGTCCTTCGGGTCGTAGCCGGGCTCGAAGGCGAACGGGCGGGCGTGCCCGAACCAGCCGCTCAGCGGCTGCGGCGCCCCGGCCGCCAGATGCCGTTCGGCGACGTACAGGAAGGCCGGTGAGCCGGGGCCGCCGTTGAGGTACTTGTAGGTGCAGCCGACCGCGAAGTCGGCGCCGGCGGCGGAGAGTTCGACCGGCAGCGCGCCCACCGAGTGGCAGACGTCCCAGATCATCAGCGCCCCGGCGGCCCGCACCCGGGCGGTGATCCCGGGCATGTCCAGCAGTTCGCCGGTCCGGTAGTCGACGTGCGAGAGGACGACCGCGGCGACGTCCCCGTCCAGGTGCGCGTCCAGCTCGGCCGGGTCGATCAGCACGCTGCGGGCGCCCGGGACCAGCCCGGTCACGCCCTCGGCGATGTAGAGGTCGGTCGGGAAGGCCGTGCGGTCGCCCAGGACGGCGGAGCGGCCCGGACGCAGCCGCAGCGCCGCCGCCAGCACCTTGAACAGGTTGACCGAGGTGGTGTCGCAGACCACCAGCTCCTGCGGGGCGGCCCCGACCAGCGGGGCGATCCGCCGGCCCAGCCGGTACGGCTGCTCGAACCAGCCGGCGTCGTTCCAGCTGCGGATCAGCTCCCGGCCCCACTCCTGCTCGACCACCGTCCGCACCCGCTCGGGGGTGCGGACCGGCAGCGCGCCGAGCGAGTTGCCGTCCAGGTAGATCACCCCCGGCGGCAGGGCGAACTCCCCGCGGAACGCCGCCAGCGGGTCGGCGGCGTCCAGCGCCGCGCACTCCTCGCGCGTGATCATGCCCAGCCCTTCCCTCGCCCTGTCCTCTTCCACTGCCCGTTCGTGCCCGCCGGTCCGCGGGGCCGTCACAGCCCGTCCCGGATCGCCCACAGCTCGGGGAAGACGTCCTGCTCGGCGGAGCGGCGCAGCCAGGTCAGACCGCTGGAGCCGCCGGAGCCGGGCTTGCCGCCCATCGCCCGCTTGACCGCGGCCAGGTGGCGCTGGCGCCAGCGGGTCACCCGCTCGGCGACGTCCAGCAGCGCCTCGGCCAGCGGCAGCAGGGCCGCGTGCTCCGGCTCGGTGTAGACCCGCCGCCAGGCGTCCGCGACCGCCTCGTCGGCCTGGTGGCGCTGCTCGGAGACGGTCGGCGGCACGGCCAGGCCGTGGTGGGCCAGCAGCGCGAGCGCGTCGTCGTAGAGGGTGGGGGAGCGCAGGGCGGCGGTCAGCTCGGCGTGCGTGCGCGCGCTGTCGCGGTACATGTTCAGCAGCGCGGCGTTCTTGTTGCCGAGCAGGAACTCCAGCTGCAGGAAGGCCGAGGACTGGAAGCCGGAGGCCTCGCCGAACAGCGGGCGGAAGGCGTTGAACTCCTGCGGGGTGAGCGTGGCCAGCAGGTCCCAGGACTCCACCAGCACGTCCTGGACGTGGGTGCCGCGGCGCAGCGCGGCCAGGGCGCCCGGCAGGTCGTCCGCGCGCAGGGCCCGCTGGGCGAGCGTCCACTCGTGCCGCAGCAGGCCGAACAGCAGTTCCATCACCTGGGTGGTGACGATGAACGACAGCTCCGCGGGTTCCTCGCTGAGCGGGTGCTGCAGGCCGTGCAGTTCGTCCAGCCGCACGTAGCGCGCGTACGGGGTGCCCCGCTCCGGCTCCCCGGCCCGGCCGAACGACAGGTTGGGCCTCTCCACCGTGTCGTGCCCCATGCCCGATCCCTCCTGAAGTCGTCGGCGAACCGAACCGCCGGACGGGCCCGGGATCCGCGCCGGTCGCCCCGGTCGTCGCCGGAGCCCCATTGTGCGGCGGCCCGTCCCGCATTTGAATGGGCGGCGGGCACGGCAACCGCGACCGCGCCTGTCGTACGAGAGGTGTTTTCCCGATCCTCTTCACGATCGCAAAGCAGCGGTTTCCAGCCAACCGGACCACACCCTCAGGAGCCGCCGTGGACGCCGTCGACCGCCGCCTGCTGGCCGAGCTGCAGGCCGACGCCCGGCTCTCCTACAACGAACTCTCGCGCCGGGTGAGCCTGTCCGCACCCGCCGTGGCCGAACGGGTCCGCCGGCTGGAGGCCGACGGGGTGATCTCCGGCTACCACGCCCATGTCGACCTCACCCGCTCCGGCCTGCCGATCACCGCGCTGGTGCAGCTCCAGTGCTACGGCCCGCGCTGCGTGCTGCGCGACCCGGAGGTGGCCGGCTGGCCGGAGGTGCTCCAGTTGCACCGGGTCACCGGCGGCGCCTGCTGCGTGCTGCTGGTCGCCGTTCCGGCGATGGCCGATTTCGAGGCCCTGATCGACCGCCTCGGCGGCTACGGCCAGCCGGCCAGCTCGATGATCCTCTCCAGCCCCGTTCCCTGGCGGCCGGTGGTCGTGCCCTGAGCCGGCCGATAGGTTCCTGCCCATGCCGATCGACCGTCACATCCTGCTGCTCCCGGGCAGCCTGCGCGCCGGGTCCGTCAACGAGACCGTGCTGCGCACCGCCGCCGCCGTGGCGCTGGCCACCGAGGGGATCGCGACCACCTACTACACCGGGCTGGCGGGACTGCCGCACTTCAACCCGGACCTCGACACCGATCCGCTGCCGGAGCCGGTCACCGCGCTGCGGGCGGCGATCGAGGCCGCCGACGCCCTGCTGATCTGTACGCCCGAGTA
This sequence comes from Kitasatospora sp. NPDC058032, assembly GCF_042885845.1. Taxonomy (NCBI): domain Bacteria; kingdom Bacillati; phylum Actinomycetota; class Actinomycetes; order Kitasatosporales; family Streptomycetaceae; genus Kitasatospora; species Kitasatospora sp. NPDC058032. The sequence continues at coordinate 38,463 of NZ_JBHVRK010000010.1, forward strand.
CGCCGGGACCCTGCCGGGTGCCTTCAAGAACCTGCTGGACTGGACGGTCGGCGGCATCGAGATCGCGGACAAGCCGGCCGCCTGGATCAACGCCGCCGGGACCGGCCGGGGCCTGGGGGCCGAGGCGACGCTGGGCACGGTGCTGCGCTACACGGGGGCGGCCGTGGTGGAAGGCGCCTGCGTCCGGTTGCCACTGGTGCGCGGGGACGTCGGGGCGGACGGGCTGGTCGCCGATCCGCTGGTGCGCGACCGGATCGGGGAGGCGCTGGTCCGGCTGGCCGCGGCCGCCTGAGCCGCCCCGCCGCGCCGCCCGAACCGCTCCGCCGCGCTGCGCCCCGAGTCGCAGCGCGGCTCAGTACCCCTCGGCGCCCCTCAGTGCCCCGCGGGCAGGTGCACGCCGAGCCCGGCCAGCCCTTCGAGGAACAGCTCGGCGCCGACCGCCGCGAGCAGCAGGCCGAGCAGCCGGGCGATCACCTCCAGCGAGGTCCGGTGGGTGCGCTGCATCAGCGGGGCGAGCACGGCGACGCTGATGAAGTTGATCACCACCACGGCGACGTACGCGCCGGCCACGGTGGCGTGCCAGCCCCAGTCGTCCTTGGCGAGCGAACCGACCAGGACCGCGGTGACGGCGAGCGGGCTGGCCAGGTACGGCAGCATCAGCTCGCGGATGCCGTCCACCAGCGGGCCGGCGAGGTGCTCGTCCGCCTCGTCGGCGCCGGCGCCGAGGTGCACGCCGAAGACCAGCGCGACCGCGTAGACGAAGAAGATCAGTCCGCCGGCGAGCTGCAACGACTGGTCGCTGATGTGGAACAGCGAGGTGACGAAGTCGGCGCTGAAGGCGAGGCCCGTCCCGATCACGGCCGAGATGACCGAGCTCCAGGCCGCCAGCCGCCGCAGCTCCCCGGTGCTCCGGGTGCCGGCCAGCCGGGCGAAGGACAGCAGGACCTTCGGCGGGCCGACCACGGCGAAGAAGGCGATGAAGGCGCTGCTCAGATCGAAGACGAACATGCGCCAAGCATGGCCGCGGCGATCGGCCCCGCCCGGCTGCCACGCCTGTCCGAATTATTCCCGTTCGCACCCTGATTCGCCCGAACGGCCGCCCCGGGTCGAGCCGACCGGCGCTTTCCGCTGCCATGGAAGCCGGACCACCCCTCCGCGCGGCGGAGGGCTCCCGAGGGGACATTCGACATGGCTCTGAACCGTAGCGACCTGGGCCTGCTGGCCCTGCGCGGTGCCGTCGGCGGGGTGCTGATCGCCCACGGCACCCAGAAGCTGTTCGGCTGGTTCGGCGGTGGCGGCCTGGACGGCACCGCCAAGGCGATGGAGGCGATGGGCTTCCACCCGCCGCGACAGAGCGCCCTGGCCGCGGGCCTCGGCGAGGCCGGCGGCGGCGCGATGCTGGTGGCCGGGCTGGCCACACCCGCGGCCGGCGCGGTGGTGGCCGGGACGATGGCGGGCGCGGTCGCGGTGCACGCGCCGGCGGGCTTCTTCGCGATGGGCGGCGGCTACGAGTACCCGGCGTTCCTCGGCGCGACCGGTCTGGCGCTGGGCCTGGCCGGCCCGGGCCGGTACTCGCTGGACCACCTGACCGGGCACGCCTTCAACCAGCCGTGGGCCGGCCTGCTGGCCTTCGCGGCGAGCGCGGCCTCGGCGTACGGGGTGGTGTCCCGCCGCCGGCACGCCCTGCGGCTGGCGGAGGAGCGCGCGGCGGTGGAGGCGGAGACCCAGGAGGGCGCCGGGCTCTCCTGACCCGGCGCACCTGCCGGGGCGGGGTCACCCGAACGCCCCGGCCCTGGTGGCGAACGCCGCGCGCTCCCCGGAACGTGGGCGGGGAGGCCCGCCGGGCAGCCCGGCGCCGGCCGGACCCGACGGCCGGAACCCCGACGGCCAGAATCGAGGACCCCGATGGACCGCCAATCGATCCGCCGCCCCGCGGCCCCGTCCCGGCCGACCGCCGCCGACCCCTGCGCCCCCGTCGTCCGCCGCCCGCACCGCGTGCTGACCGCGGCGGTGGTCGCCGCCCTGGTCGGCGGGGCGGCGCTGGCGGGCTGCTCCTCGTCCAGCGAGGGCAAGACCGGCGCCGCGGCCAGCACGGCCGCCGCGCAGGCGGGTTCGGCGATCGCCGGCGCCGCCTCCGCCGCGGCCTCGGCCGCGAGTTCGGTACTGGCCTCGGCGGCCGGCGGGCTGCCCTCGGCGGCGGCCTCCGCGGTCTCCTCGGCGCAGGCGAAGGCCTCCTCCGCGATCGCCGGCATCAAGGGCGGGCTGGACGCGAAGGGCGACGTCGCGCTCGGAGCGGTCTCGTTCGCGAACGGCAAGGCCGAGACGACGCTGACCGTCACCAACCACGGGCAGGACACCAGTCGGTACGTGATCCAGGTGAACTTCACCGACGACAGCGGCAATGTGCTGGACGTGACGGCGGTGACCGTGCCGGACCTGGCGGCGGGTCAGAAGACCGAGGCGAAGGCGACCAGCAACCGGGACCTCTCGGGTTCGGTGAAGGCCGCAGTCGCCAATGCCGTTCGGTACTGACCGCGTACGGCCTTCCCCGCCGCATCCCGGCCACCCCCGCTGATCCGCAGGTCAGCGGGGGTGCTTCGGTTCCCGGCGAACCTTAAGGGCGGCTCAAGCGTCAACATCACCCCTTGACGGGGTAGTTGGTCTAGTCCATTTTAGTGCCCAGGTGCAGGGAGCCCCTGAGCCGGCGTCAGCGGTTCGCCGCTGACGCCGGTTCGGCTTATCCCGGCGTCCGTCAAGGCATGTTCCGCTCGATTCCCCCATCCTGTTCTGTCATGTCCCGGTCGTACGGCCCCACCCCGTACCTGCGCCCCGGGGCGCGTCGGAATCCCCCACACCCAGGAGTCACGCACCCATGCTCCGTTCACGCATCGAAAGGGCCGGGGCCCCGGTTCAGGAGGGCGGCCGCCGCAAGCGGTCCAAGTCCCTGACCGCGATCGCCGCCGGTACCACGGCCTCCCTGCTGCTCGGCGCGGGCCTCGCGCTCAGCGGCGGCGCCACCGCCAACGCCGCCGTCGGCAACAGCACCGGCGCGCCCGCCACCAGCGGTGGCATCAAGGTCGCCTACTTCGACCAGTGGTCGATCTACTCGAACGCGTACTACCCCAAGACGATCCAGGACACCGGCGTCGCCGGGAAGCTGGACTACCTGATCTACTCGTTCGCCAACATCCACCCCACCAACGGCACCTGTTTCCAGGCGACCAAGGCCGCGAGCCAGGACGAGAACAACCCGAGCGCGGGTGACGGTGCGGCGGACGCGTTCGCCGACTACCAGAAGAGCTTCGGCCCGGACATCTCGGTCGACGGCGTCGGCGACGTCTGGGGCCAGCCGATCGCGGGCAACTTCAACCAGCTGAAGAAGCTGAAGGCGAAGAACCCGAACCTCAAGATCCTGATCTCGCTCGGCGGGTGGACGTACTCCAAGTACTTCTCGTCGGCGGCTGCCACGGACGCCTCGCGCAAGAAGCTGGTCTCGTCCTGCATCGACATGTTCATCAAGGGCAACCTGCCGGTCGACGCCGGCTACGGCGGCCCGGGCTCGGCGGCCGGCATCTTCGACGGCATCGACATCGACTGGGAGTACCCGGGCGGCGGCGGCCACCTCGGCAACCAGGAGAGCCCGAACGACAAGCAGAACTTCACCCTGCTGCTGAAGGAACTGCGCGAGCAGCTCGACGCGCAGGGCAAGGCCGACGGCAAGACCTACCACACCGCGGCCGCGGTGGGCGCCGGTCAGGACAAGATCAAGAACGTCGAGACCGACAAGATCGGTCAGTACCTGTCGTTCCTCGACATCATGACGTACGACATGCACGGCGGCTGGGAGGCCAAGGGCCCGACCAACCACCAGGCCCCGATCTACAGCGGCCCGAACGACCCGATGAACCCGGTCCCCGGTGGCACCGGCAAGTACTCGGTCGACAACGCCGTCAAGGCCTACACCGTGGGCGACCCGCAGTACGGCATCCCCGGCGGCTTCCCGGCCAAGAAGATCAACGTCGGCGTGCCGTTCTACTACCGCGGCTGGACCGGCGTCCAGAACAACGGCAAGAACGGTCTGTTCCAGGCCGCCACCGCCCCGGCCCCGGGCGCCCCGCTCTCGGGCGGCGTCGCCGGCATCCAGATGTACAAGGAGCTGGCCGGCTTCGTCGACAACCCGGCGAAGACCTACTGGGACGAGGACGCCAAGGCGACCTACTTCTACGACGGCAACGTCTTCTGGTCCGGTGAGGACGCCCGCTCGATCCAGGCCAAGCTGGACTACGCGCACTGCAACGGCCTCGGTGGCTCCTTCGCCTTCTCGCTGTACGACCTGGGCAACAAGACCGCCCTGTTCGACAAGATGGTCGAGGCCACCAACGGTTCGGCCGCCGGCTGCCCGGCCCCGCCGGTGACCACCCCGCCGACCACCCCGCCGACCACGCCGCCCACCACGCCGCCGACCACCCCGCCCACGACTCCGCCGACCACGCCGCCGACCACCCCGGCCGGCTGCGCGGGCGCCCCGAGCTGGGACGCGGCCGCCACCTACGCGACCTCGACCAAGGTCTCCTGGAAGGGCCACTACTACACCAACAAGTGGTGGACCAAGGGCGACGACCCGAGCGCCAGCGGCGCCTGGGGTGTCTGGACCGACAACGGCCCCTGCTGATCCACCACTGATCGGATGAGGGCCTGACGGACCCTCGCACCACCGCACGAAACGGTCCGGCCCGCCGGGGGAGTCCCCCGGCGGGCCGGACTGCTGTCCGTGCGCCCTCAGTTCAGGTCGGCGGTGCGCCCGAGGGCGTCCGGCTGGCTCTCCTCGATCCGGCGCAGCATCCGGGCGAGCATCCCGGAGAGCACGGTGCGGTCCTCGCCGACGAGGTCCTGGAGCAGCTCCTCCTCGAAGACCGCGGCCATCCGCATCGACTCCAGCCACTTGTCCCGGCCGAGCTCGGTGAGCTCGATGATCACCCGGACCCGGTTGGACTCGTCCCGCTCCCGGGTGACCAGTCCCTCGGTGACCATCCGGTCGATCCGGTGGGTCATCGCGGCGGGGGTGAGTCCGAGCCGCTTGGCCAGCTCGCCGGGCCCGAGCCGGTAGGGGTCGCCGGCGACGACCAGCGCCTTGAGCACCTCCCACTCGGCGGAGGTGATTCCGAGCACAGTCAGCTGGCGGTCGTAGGCGACGCTCATCCGCCGGGCGACCCGGGAGAGCGTCTGCACGATGGTCTCCACCTGCGGGTCGACGGTGGGGAATTCCCGCTGGTAGAGGGCCACCTGCTCGGCGATGCCCAGCTCGCGGGGGGTGGCCGGCGCGGGCTTCTCTGCAGTCATGCGGACCAGTCTCCCATGCGAAGTGCACTCCTTAAGCCTTTGACTCAGCACTCTTCGGGTGCTAAGACTTTAGAGTCAAACTTTAGCTCTTAAGTCTTCTTCCCTTAAGAGTATGCAGCGAAACTGACGGAGCCCTGACGGGGCCCGTCCGCAATGAAGGGGTGTGCACGGTGACCGGCACGGTGAAGCAGCAGAGGCAGCAGCGACGCGGGGCGGGCGGCCCGCTGCGCCGCGTCCAGATCGGAAACGCGCTCAGCGCGTTCGGCAGCGGATTCACGATGCCGTACATGTTCGTGTACGTGGACCAGGTCCGCGGGCTCGGTTCGCTCGCCGCCGGGATGGTGTTCACCGTCTTCGCGCTGGCCGCGCTGGCCGTCCTGCCGTTCACCGGCCGCGGCATCGACCGGTACGGGCCGCGCCCGGTGCTGCTGGCCGGCACCGCGCTGGCCGCCACCGGCGCGTTCGCCTTCGGGCACGCCACCGGCACTCCGGCGCTGCTGGTCTCCTCGTTCCTGTTCGGCGCGGGTGTCACCACCTGCCAGCCGGCGCTCGCCACGATGATCGTCCGCTGCTCCACCGCGGCGACCCGCTCGCACGCCTTCGCGCTGCAGTTCACCCTGGTCAACCTGGGCATGGGCATCGGCGCGCTGGTCGGCGGGCAGATCGTGAACGTCACCGACCCGGCCAGCCTGACCCGGCTGTTCACCATCGAGGCCGCGACCTTCCTCGGCCTCGCCCTGGTGACCGGCACCGCCCGGATCCCCAAGGCCGCCCCGCTGCTCGTCCAGGACCAGAACGACGGCCCGCAGGGTCTGCGCGCCCTGCTCGCCGACAAGGCCATGCTCCGGCTCAGCATCCTCGCCGGGCTGATCTTCTTCACCTGCTACGGCCAGTTCGAGTCCGGCGTCGCCGCCTTCGCCACCGACACCGTCGGCACCGCCCCGTCCACCCTGGGCATCGCCATCGGCGCCAACGCGCTGACCATCGTGGTGCTGCAGATGTTCGTGGTGCGGATCACCGCCCGCCGCCGGCGCACCACCGCGATGGCCGCCGCCGCCGTGGTCTGGCTGGGCGCCTGGGCGATGGCCCTGGTGGCCGGGCTGATCCGGACCGAGGCGATGGCCGCCACGGTCGCGATCGTCTCGATCTACGCCCTGTTCGGTGTCGGCGAGTCGCTGCTCGCCCCCACCATGGGCCCGATGGTCGCCGACCTCGCCCCGGCCCGGCTGCTCGGCACCTACAACGCCGGGTACGCCCTGGTGAAGCAGATCGCGATCGCGGTCGGCCCGGCGGTGGGCGTGCTGCTGGTCGGCTCCGGCACCTGGCCGCTCTACCTGGCGGCGATGGCCGGCAGCACCGTGCTGATCGTCGTCCTGGCGCTGCGCCTGCGGCCGTACCTCACCGCAGCCCAGGACAACGCGGTCGACGGCCCGGCCGGCGAGGAGCAGGCCCCCGCGGCCCCGGTCCGCGCCCCGGCCCGACCGGTCCGGGAGCTCCAGGCCGCCGCCTGATCCCCGGGCGGCACCGCCCCGACGGGCGCCGGACAGGTCACCTGTCCGGCGCCCGTCGCGCTTGGTTTCACGCTCGGCGGCACATAGTGTCAGTGGCTGTCGACCGTCCGGCCGGCCCCGGGGGGCACCGGCCGGCCACGACCGGCACAGGCGAGACAGGCGAAATCGGCGAGGCTATCCACACCATGACCCAAGCGGCGCTCACCCACCCCCCGGCGGAAGCGGCACCCGCCGACCCGGCACCGGAGCGGCGGGGGCTGCTGCGCCGGGCGGCGGACCGCTCCGACTGGCTCGGACCGATCGCCGTGGCGGTCTTCGCCGGGCTGCTGCGGTTCTGGAACCTCGGCTACCCCAACGCCTTCGTCTTCGACGAGACCTACTACCCCAAGGACGCCTGGTCCCTGCTCCAGCAGGGTTACGAGGGCACCTGGCCGGAGCACGCCAACGAGCAGATCCTGGCCGTCCCGCAGCAGGTCCCGCTGACCTCGGCGCCCGAGTTCATCGCCCACCCGCCGCTCGGCAAATGGGTGATGTCCCTCGGTGAGTGGGCCTTCGGCCTGCACCCCTTCGGCTGGCGGTTCATGACCGCGCTGCTCGGCACCGTCACCGTGCTGATGCTCGCCCGGATCGGCCGCCGGCTCTTCGGCTCCACCCTGATCGGCTGCACCGCCGCCCTGCTGATGGCCGTCGACGGCCTCCAGCTGGTGATGAGCCGGGTGGGCCTGCTCGACGGCATCCAGATGTTCTTCGTCCTGGCCGCCTTCGGGGCGCTGCTGATCGACCGCGACCGCACCCGCGCCCGGCTCGCCGCCGTCCTGCCCGAGCGCGGCGGCGACACCGTCCGGCTCGGCCTGCGGCCCTGGCGGATCACCGCCGGGCTCTGCCTGGGCGCCGCCGCCGGCGTCAAGTGGAACGGCGCCATGGTGCTCGCCGCCTTCGGCCTGCTCACCGTGCTGTGGGACCAGTCGGGCCGCCGCTGGGCCGGCGCCCGCCGCCCCTGGCGCGCGATGCTCCGCCTCGACGCGCTGCCCGCCTTCCTCGCCATGGTCGGCTCCGCGTTCCTCGTCTACCTCGGCGGCTGGTCCGGCTGGCTGTTCACCCGCGGCGGCTTCGACCGCCAGTGGGCCGACGGCCGGGCCGGGCTCTCCCCGGACAGCGTCCTCGGCATCGGGCTGCCGCAGGTGTCGATGAGCTGGGTGCCCGCGCCGCTGCGCAGCCTCTGGCACTACCACGCCCAGATGTACGACTTCAATACCGGCCTGAGCAGCCCGCACACCTACCAGTCCAACCCGTTCAGCTGGCTGCTCCAGGGCCGGCCGGTCTCCATGTACTGGGAGCAGGTGCCGGCCGGACAGCGCGGCTGCACCGACTCCGGCGGCTGCGCGGCGCAGATCCTCGGCCTCGGCACCCCGCTGCTCTGGTGGACGGCCTGCATCGCGCTGGTCTACCTGCTCTGGCGCTGGGTCTTCCGCCGGGACTGGCGCTCCGGCGCGGTGCTGTGCGGTGTGGCCGGCGTCTACCTGCCGTGGTTCCAGTACCAGGAGCGGACGGTCTTCTCCTTCTACATGGTGGTGCTCGTCCCCTTCCTCTGCCTGGCCGTGGCGCAGATGCTGGGAGCGATGCTGGGGCCGCCGGGGTGCCCGCCCGAACGGCGCCGGATCGGTGCGATCGGCGCCGGGCTGATCGTGCTGGCGATCATGGCCTGCTTCGCCTTCTTCTACCCGCTGTACACGGCGGAGGTGATCCCGATGTCGTCCTGGCAGGACCGGATGTGGTTCACCAGCTGGATCTGACCGGTGCCCGGCCGGTCGGGCGCGTCGTCGCTCGCCGACGCGGGGCAGCTGCTGCCGGTCACCCCGGGGCTGGGCGTGGTCACCGCCCTGCTGCTGCTGGCCGGCGTGGCCGTCGCCGGGTGGGGGCGGCTCGGCCAGGGGCACGCCGTTCTGCGGGCCGGGCTGCGCGCGGTGGTGCAGCTCGCCGCCGTCGCGCTGGTGATCACCTGGGTGGTCGGCTCGCGCTGGTGGTCGGCGCTCTTCGTGCTGCTGATGTTCACGGTCGCGGTGCGCACCGCCGGGCGGCGGATGGTGCCGGCCCCCGGGCGCGGCTGGCTGTGGGCGGCCGCGCCGATCGGGGCCGGGGTGCTGCCGGTGCTCCTGCTGCTGCTCGGCAGCGGGCTGCTGCCGTTCGAGGGCCTGTCGGTCATCCCGGTCGCCGGCATCCTGATCGGCGGCGCGCTCAGCGCCACCTCGCTGTCCGGGCGGCGCGCCCTGGACGAGCTGCGTCAGCGGCACGGCGAGGTCGAGGCGGCGCTGGCGCTCGGCTTCGAGGACCGGGACGCCCGGATGGAGATCTGCCGCACGGCCGCCGCCACCTCGCTCGTCCCGGCGCTCGACCAGACCCGCACGGTGGGCCTGGTCACCCTGCCGGGCGCCTTCGTCGGCATGCTGCTCGGCGGGGCCTCGCCGGTCCAGGCGGGTGCGGTGCAGCTGTTCGTGCTGGTCGGGCTGCTGGCGGTGGAGTCGGTGGCGGTCGTGGTGGTGCTGGAGCTGGTCGGCCGGGGGCTGGTGAGCGCCGGTCGGCCGGGGGACGTGATCGGGTAGGCTGAGCAGCGTTGAAGGGGAGTAGCCCTCCACCGGACCGTCGACATACTGGCCCCTCGGGCCCGGCGCCCGGGGCACCCGCGGTTCGCGGCCGGTGCCGGCGAGACCTTCGGCCGCAGTGCTGTGTGGACAGACGCGCCTCGTGCGCGTGCCGTGGAATGCCAACCAGTGCTGTCGGGCCGGAGCGACCCCTGACGGAGCTGCTGCGGGCCGGCAGCCCGAACCCGAGGGACACCACCCCCGATGAGTCTGACCGTTGCCGTGATCACCTTCGGCATCATTTTCCTGTCCGAACTGCCGGACAAGACCGCCCTGGCCAGCCTGATGCTCGGCGCCAAGTACCGGGCGAGCTACGTCTTCGCCGGCATCGCCGCGGCCTTCGCCCTGCAGGTGGGCATCGCGCTGGTCGCCGGGCACCTGCTCTCGCTGCTGCCGCACCGCTGGGTGGAGGGCGTCACCGGTGTGCTGTTCCTGGCCGGCGCGGCGATGCTGCTGTTCCACGGCGGGGGTGACGAGGAGGACGGGCACGCCGCCAAGGAGCCGTCCGCCAACAGCTTCTGGAAGGTCGCCGGGGCCAGCTTCGTGGTCGTGGCGATCGCCGAGTTCGGCGACCTGACCCAGATCATGACCGCCAACCTGGCCGCCAAGTACGCCGACCCGCTCGCGGTGGGCCTGGGTGCCTGGCTGGCGCTGTGCGCGGTGGCGGGGATCGCGATCCTGGGCGGGCAGAAGCTGCTGAAGCACGTGCCGATGAAGATGATCATCCGGTTCGCGGCGGGTGTGATGGTGCTGATGGCCGCGTTCAGCATCTTCCAGGCGATCAAGGGCTGACGCGGCGGGCGGTCCGGTGCGCCCCCGGCCGTTCAGCAGCCGGTTCGGGCCTCCAGGGCGGCGCGGGTGCTCGGGCCGTAGACACCACGGGCGTCGCCCCGGATGCCGTTGATGTCCTGGAAGTACATGACGATGAGCTTGGTGCGGTCGTCGTACTTTCCGGTCGGGGGCACCTTCTCCCAGCAGATCACGACGGAGAGTTTCCGCTGGAGCTCCTGGACGTCGGGCCCCTCCATCCCGTACTCCAGGACCCGGATCGTCGGGGTCGGCGTCGGTGTCTGGGTGGCGGTCGGGGAGGGGGCGGCCGGGGTGGGCGCCGCGGTGGTGGGCGCGGGCGGCGGGGCGGTGGGGAGCGGCGCCGGTGGTGCGGGCGGGGCGGTGGAGGCCGGATCCGGATCCGGCGCCTTCACCGGCGGGGCGGCGGCCACCGTGGTGGCGGGGGCGTCCGGGGGCGGGGTGCCGGTCGGGGACTTGCTCGGCGACGCCTTGGCGGTCGTCCGGGACGGGGTCGGTGTCGGCGCCGGGGTGTCCTCGGTGGGTGACGGTGCGCTCGGGCTCGGCTGGGCCGGCGTGGTCGGGTCCACCGGTGCCAGGCCGAGCGTGGCGGTCGGCACGGGGGCGGCCCCGTCGGGCGGTGCGGAGGAGGGGGTGATGGCGTAGGCGAGTCCCACGGTGACGGCCAGCAGGCCGGCGCCGGCCGCGATCAGCAGGCCCTTGCGGCGGGCGAGCGGGCCGCGGGCGCTCTTCTGCTCGGCCGCGCGCCGGGCGGCCCGGCCGCCGGCGGCCGGGGTCTCGGGTGCGGCGGCGGCGTGGGCGAACGGGAACACACCGAGCTCGTCCTCGGCGGGCGCGGCCGGTGCGTCGTGCGGGTGCGGCGGCCGGGCCGGCGGCGGGAACTGCGGGGCGGCGGCGACCGGCGGCAGCACGGTGGTCGCGTAGGCGTCGGCGTCCGGGCCCAGCGGGGGAGCGGCGGGCGGCAGCACGGTGGTGCCGAACGGGTCGCCGGCCGGTGGCGGCGGCACCGCTTCGTAGGCCGCCCCGGGCGGCGGGCCGTCGACGACCTGGCCGACGGCCAGCGGCACGTACGGGCGGACCAGCGGCGGGCCTTCCAGGTGCGGCAGGACGGTGGTCTCGTCGAGGCTGCCGTCCGGGACGAGGCAGCCGCACCCGGTGGAGCGTGCGGTGCCGCACGTCGGGCAGTGCTGGTCCGGCATCGGCCGGCCCTCCTGGGTATCTCGGTCGGTGGCGGTCTCGGACCCGGGCTCCGGTCGGGCTCCGGTCGGACTCGTGTGCGGACGTCGGACGGGCCTGATTATGCAGGACGTCCCCGAGGGGGGACAGGGGCGTCCGGCGCGTTGTGGGGGTCTTGTGCCGGTTGGTGGGGGTTTGCGGCCGGTGGACGGTCGATGTGTCGACGTGGAGGTCGCGACAGCGTCCCGACCGCGCGCGCCCTGACGTTCGGCTCAACGGAAAAAGTGCGAATCGTCGCATTTCTGACAGCATGGTGAGCCGGGAGTGATCACCGCAGAGCTGCTGCTACGGATACGGAGACGCCATGACGGATCCGACCGCCGCGTCCGACCGGGTCCCGGCGGGCGAACCGGGCCCGCCCCAGCCCGCGCCCGGCAACCTGTGGGTGCCGATCGGGGCCCTGCTGCTGGCGATGCTGCTCGCGGCGCTCGACCAGACCATCGTCTCCACCGCCCTGCCCACCATCGTCAGCGACCTCGGCGGCCTGGAACACCTCTCCTGGGTGGTCACCGCCTACCTGCTCGCCTCCACCGCGGCCACCCCGCTCTGGGGCAAGCTCGGCGACATGTACGGCCGGAAGGTCTTCTTCCAGGCGTCCATCGTGATCTTCCTGCTGGGCTCGGTGCTGTGCGGCATCGCCCAGAACATGGGCGAGCTGATCGCCTTCCGCGCCCTGCAGGGCCTGGGCGGCGGCGGGCTGATCGTGCTCTCCCAGGCCATCGTCGGGGACCTCGTCGCCCCCCGGGACCGCGGCAAGTACCAGGGCGTCTTCGGTGCCGTCTTCGGCGTCACCAGCGTGCTCGGCCCGCTGCTCGGCGGGCTGTTCGTCGACAACCTCAGCTGGCGCTGGGTGTTCTACATCAACCTGCCGATCGGCGTGGTCGCCCTCGCCGTGATCGCGGCGGTGCTGCACGGCACGCAGACCCGGCGCCGGCACCGGATCGACTACCTCGGCACCACGCTGATCGCCGCCGTCGCCACCTGCGTGGTGCTGGTGACCTCGCTCGGCGGCACCACCTGGGCGTGGGGCTCCTGGCAGATCATCGGCCTGGCCGTGCTCGGCCTGGTCCTGCTGGGCGCCTTCGTCCTGGTGGAGCGGACCGCCGCCGAACCCGTGCTGCCGCTGCGGCTGTTCCGCTCCCGGACGTTCAGCCTGGTGGCCGTCATCTCCTTCGTGGTCGGCTTCGCGATGTTCGGCGCGCTCACCTACCTGCCGACCTTCCTCCAGATCGTGATGGGCGTCTCGCCGACGATGTCCGGCATCCACATGCTGCCGATGGTGATCGGCATGCTGATCACCTCGATCGGATCCGGGCAGATCGTGGCCCGCACCGGTCGCTACCGGGTCTTTCCGATCGCCGGAACGGCCATCACCGTCGTCGGCCTGCTGCTGCTCTCCACGCTCGACGAGCACACCAGCACCTTTGTGATGAGCTGCTGGTTCCTGGTCTTCGGGCTGGGCCTCGGCCTGGTGATGCAGGTGCTGGTGCTGATCGTGCAGAACTCGGTCGGCTACCAGGACCTCGGCGTCGCCACCGCCGGTGCCACCTTCTTCCGCTCCATCGGCGCCTCGGTCGGGGTCTCCGTCTTCGGCACGGTCTTCGCCTCCGGCCTCAACCGCCGCCTCCACGACGCGCTGGCCGGCATCCCGCTGCCGCCCGGCTTCGAGCCGGGAACCATCGCCTCCGACCCGCGCGTCATCGGGCAGCTGCCCGCCGCCGCCCAGGCCGGGATCCACCACGCCTACGCCGAGTCGATCACCCGGGTCTTCCTCTACGCGGTGCCGGTGGCCGTGGTCGCCTTCGTCCTCTCGCTGTTCCTGCGGGAGCAGAAGCTGCGCAGCACCGTGACCGCCCCCGACCTGAGCGAGTCGATCGGCGTCAACCCGGTGGAGCGCTCCTCGCTGGACGAGATCAGCCGGGCCCTGTCGGTGCTGAGCACCCGTGAGGCGCGACGCGACCTGTTCAAACGGATCACCGCCACCGCCGGCCTCGACCTCAAGCCCGCCTCCAGCTGGCTGCTGCTCCAGATGCACCACCACGGCTCCGTGGAGCCGGCCGAACTGGCGGAGCGCCGGATCATCCCGTTCCCGGTGGTGGAGGAGGCGGTGCGCGAGGTCGAGGGCCGCGGTCTGGCCGCCCGCACCGGCGGGCTGCCGCTGCGCCTCACCGAACCGGGCGAGGCGACGGCCCGCCAGCTGGTCGCCGCCCGGCGCACCCAGCTGGCCGAACTCCTCGGCGACTGGGACGAGAAGCAGTACACCGATCTCGCCGACCTGCTCACCCGGATGGCCTCCACCCTCTGCGCCGACGCCCGCGACCGCCCCGACCCGTCCGGCCACGAGCCCCCGTACCACGGGGAGGGCCGCTCCTTCTGACCGCGCCGCCGCCGGCGACACCCTGGTGCTGCCCGCCGGAGCCCCGCGCCGGCTGCGCTCCGACGGGGGCTTCACCGCCGTGGTCGCCTCCCCGGCGCCGTCCACCGCGCACGACCTGGAGACCGGGAACAGGGTCGCCCCGCCGTGGATCGTGTGAGGTGTAGCAGACTGCCTTCTCAGAACAACCCCGAGGAGGTACGGCGTGTCCGTCGTCAAGATCAATGTCCTGACCGTCCCCGCTGAGCAGCGGGAGGAGCTGGAGAAGCGTTTCGCCGCCCGGGCCGGCGCGGTGGAGAACTCGGACGGCTTCGAGTACTTCGAACTGCTGCGCCCGGTCGAGGGCACCGACCAGTACCTCGTCTACACCCGCTGGCGCGACGAGGAGTCCTTCCAGGCCTGGCTCACCGGCCCGATGCGCTCGGCCCACCGCCCCGCCGCCCCCGAGGGCGAGGCCCCGCAGCGCCCCGCCGCCACCGGCTCGACCCTCTGGTCCTTCGACGTCGTCCAGGCCACCGGCCCCAAGGCCTGAGCCCGACACGCACGAGGCCGCGCCCACGCGGGGAGCGTGGGCGCGGCCGTCGGTGTCCGCCGTGCGGGCGTCGTCCCTACGGGACTCAGCGGGTGCGGCGGGCCCGGATCACCAGGAGCGCGCCGGCCGCGACGGCGCCGAGCGCGGCGAGCCCGACGAGGGGCAGCAGCCGGGCCGTGTCGCTACCGGTCTCGGGGAGGTGGCCGCCGTGGTGCGGGGGACCGGTCGGGCCGGGCTCCGGGCTGTGGCTGGGGTTCGGGTTCGAACTGTGGCTGTGGCTGGGGCTCGGGCTGGGGCTCGAACTGTGGCTGTGGGTCGGGCTCGGGCTCGGGCTCGGACCGTGGCTGTGGGTCGGGCTGGGGCTCGGGCTGTGAGTCGGACTGTGACTGTGGCTGGGGCTGTGGGTCGGGCGCGGGCTGTGGGTCGGACTGTGGCTGTGGGTCGGGCTGGGGCTGGGGCTCGGGCTCGGCACGGTGACCGGAACCTCGGCGCGGCAGCGCGGGTCGGTCGATCCCGGCGGGCAGTTGTTCGGGAAGGTGCCGGAGGTGACGGCGTTGCGCAGCACCGCGTCGGCGGCCAGCGGGGAGTGCACGGTGACGGAGTAGTCGATCGTCGCGTTGGCCCCGGCGGGCAGGTCACCGGTCCAGGTGAGCGTGGTGCCGGCGAAGTTGACGCTCCCGCGGTCCGCGACGGCGTCGTTGTTGTACGCGGCCGAGTTCAGCAGACCCGACAGGTCGTCGGTCAGGGTGATGCCCGGGGCGTCGGCCTGGCTGGTGTTGGTGACCTGGAGCCGGTAGCGGACGGTGTCGCCGGGCCGGGCGGTAGCCGGGGTGGCGGTCTTGACGATGGTGTAGCCGGGGACCTCGGCGACGGTGTTGCGGACGGTGTTGCTGGTGCGCTCCTGCTCCCGCTGGGTCTGGCTGCCCCGGAAGTGGAGTGTGGCCGTGTCGTCGAGGTGGGTGCCGACGGCGGTCGAGTCGTCGACGGTGACCTGGAAGGCGACCGTGGCCTCGGCGCCGGGTGCCAGGTCGGCGACCGTGCAGGTGACGGTCTGTCCGGAGGCCTGGCAGGCGGGGTTGGACCCGGCGACGAAGGTGGTGCCGACCGGGATCCGGTCGGTCACGGTGACGCCGGTCGCGGTGTCGAGGTCGCTGGAGCTGCCGTCCTGGTGGCGGTTGGCCACCGTGAACGAGTAGGTGATGGTCTGACCGGGGCCGACCAGGCCGGGCGGGTTGTCGTCGGGGCTGCCGGGCGGCGTGTTGGCCTTCGAGACCTGGAGGTCGGGTTCGAGGGCGTCCAGGGCCAGCCAGAGCGCCTGCGGCTCCAGCGCGTCACCGGCGCCGCTGATGCGGACCAGGGCCTGGTGGCTGCCGGCCGGGATCTTGCCGGTGACGTCGATCATCCGGGCGTCGTAGCCGTAGTTGTTGACCGGGTCCGGATCGCGGGTGGTGATGTTGGTGCCGGTCCCGTCCGTCGCGACGTGGTCGATCCGGCTGGTGAAGGCGTTGTCCGTGCCGATCCCGGTGGGGCCGGGCATCGGCAGGAGGGTCAGGTTGTCCGTCGCGGAGCCGACGGCCAGGGTGTCGCCGGCGATCGGGGCGTCACCGTCGCCCACGGTGATCCCCATGATCGCCTTCGGGGCCGTGGTGGCGGGGGTGCGGATGCCCCCGAGCGTGATCGTCGTCGCGTTGTTCGGGTCGCGCAGCAGCTGGTAGCCGTCCCAGACCTGGAGGTAGCGCAAGGGCTCCGCCTGGTCCTCGTAGGCGACGACCAGCGACCAGCCGCCCCAGCAGCCGACGTTGTTGCCGCCGAAGTTCTGCGCGGAGGACCGTCCGGCGCACGCCTGGATGTCCGCGACGGTGTAGCTGCCCGGGCCGGCCGCCTTCACCTCCGCGGTCACGTCCTTGACCGCCCCGCCGGCCAGCAGCGGCTCCGGCGGGGTGCCGCCGACCATCTGGTCGAACCAGTCGTAGGTGTCGGCGGTGAGCTGCTCGTAGGAGGCGCCGCCCGGGACCTTCCAGAAGACCTGGTTGCCGGTGTTGATGTCCCCGGAGGTGCCGCCGGCGGTGCTGGTGTTGGTCGGGTTGAACTGCCAGTACAGCCGGGCCGACAGGACGTTGGCGCCGGCCGGCAGCAGCAGCTGCGCGGAGGAGGCGTTGGGCCCCGGCGCGTTCGGGTCGACCTTGACGAACTTGGTCCGGCCGTTGTTCGACCCCTCGGTGTCCGAGCAGACCGTGCCGTCGCTGTCGTCGCAGGTCAGCACCGAGTTGGAGGCCATGGTGAGATTGCCGTGCGCCAGGAGGTCGACCACCGGGTCCGGGCCGATCGGACGCTGTGTCCCGGCCCCCCTCGGCCTCGGTTCGGCGGCCCTGGCCGCCGGTTGCGCGGCCGGCCGGACGTGGTCGGCGCTCGCCGCCTCCGCCTGGGCCACCGGGGCCGGATCGGTCAGTGCGGCGGCGCCCGCACCGAGCACCACCGCCAGCAATGCGGACAGGACGTACGGCGGCCGCGGCCGCAGTCTTCGGACAGGGGACACGGGAACCTCGCTGTCGGGGGGTGACGCTGACAGCAGAACCTCGTACCTGTATCGACCGGCGCCGAATCCCGACCGGCGGGACCTTCATACGGCTGGGGCAGTCGAAGGCGGCGGACCGTCGTCAGGGGCGGGCGGTGTGGTTCACCCCTTCGGCCGGCGGGGTGCTGCCGGCTGGGCGGGTCGGCGGGCGGAAGGCGACCGGGGCGGTGAAGGCGGCGCGGCGGGTGGCCCGGCGCAGGGCGCGCAGCAGCGGGGTGCCGAGGGTGAGGCAGAGGACGACGGTGAGCGCGGCGCGCGGGAGGTCCCAGCCGAGGGAGGTGGTCAGGCAGTAGGCGGCGAAGCGGACCAGGTTGTCGGAGAGCGGATCGCCCGGGACGAAGGAGATCGAGCTCGCCAGGCCCGCGATGTAGGGCCAGCCCTGGAGGTTCATGATCACGCCGTAGAGGAGCGAGGCCACGGCTCCGTAGCCGGCGAGGAGGACGAGTTCGCGGCGGCCGCGCAGCCGGGCCGGGCCGGGCAGGAGGCCGGCCCCGAGGCTCACCCAGCCCATCGCGAGCATCTGGAACGGCAGCCAGGGCCCGACGCCGCCGGTCAGCAGGGCGGAGGCGAACATCGACAGCGCGCCGAGCACGAAGCCGAAGCCCGGCCCGAGCACCCGGCCGGCCAGCACCATCAGGAAGAACATCGGCTCCAGCCCGGCGGTGCCCGCGCCGAGCGGGCGCAGCGCGGCGCTGGCGGCGGCCAGCACACCGAGCAGGGCCACCGACTTGGCGTCCAGGCCGGGCGCGCCGCCGCCCGCCGCGCGGCCCTCGGAGATCTGGGCGACGAGCACGGCGAGCAGCAGCGGGAGCAGGAGGGCGAACAGCCAGGGGGCGTCGGCCGAGTGGCCGACCAGCGCGGAGTCCGTGGCGGCGAGCAGCGGCCAGCCGAAGCCCGCCACGCCGACCAGGGAGACCAGGGCGAGGGCGAGCACCGAGCGGCGGCCGAGCGGGACGGGGCGGGCCAGCGGGGCGTGCGGCGGGTTCACTCGGCGGCCTCCGCGAGGGCGTCGGCCACCTGGTGGACGGTCAGCCACGGGCCCGGCGCCAGGATCTTGGCGACCTGCGGGGCGAAGGCCGGCGAGCCGAGCACCACCTCCGGCGTCGGCCCGTCCGCGACGATCTCGCCGTCGGCCAGGACGGCGGTGCGGTGGGAGAGTTCGGCCGCGAGTTCGACGTCGTGCGTGGCGAGCAGCACCGCGTGGCCTGCGGCGGCGAGGTCGCGCAGGATCTCCACCAGCCGGGCCTTGGCCGCGTAGTCGAGTCCCCGGGTGGGCTCGTCGAGCAGGATCAGCGGCGGGCGGGCGGTGAGCACCACCGCCAGGGCGAGGGTGAGGCGCTGGCCCTCGGAGAGGTCGCGCGGGTGGGCGGTGTCGGCGAGGCCGGGCAGCAGCCGTTCGACCAGGGCCCGGCAGGTGCCCGGCTCGGCGCCCGCGTCGCGGTCGGCGGACGCGCACTCGGCGCCGACGCTCTCGCCGTACAGCAGGTCGCGCGGGTCCTGCGGGACGAGGCCGACCTGGCGGATCAGCTCGGCGGGCCGGGTGCGGTGCGGGGTGCGGCCGCCGACGGTGACCGAGCCGGCGGTGGGCGGGTGCAGGCCGACCAGGGTGCCGAGCAGGGTGGACTTGCCGGCGCCGTTGCGGCCCATCAGGGCGGTGACCTCGCCCGGGTGGAGGGTCAGGTCGACCCCGCGCAGGGCGGGGACGGGGCCGCGGCGGACCACCAGCCGGGAGGCGGTGGCGAGCGGCTCGCCGTGCCGGACGGCGGGCGGGGCGGGCGGGCGGTGCTCCGCCAGACGGTCGCGCAGCCCGGCGGCCCGGCGGCGGGCGTCGCGGACGGTGAGCGGCAGCGGGCGCCAGCCGGCCAGCCGTCCGAGTCCGACCACCGGGGGGTGGACCGGCGCGTTCGCCATCACCTCGGCCGGCTCGCCGAGCACCGGCGGCGCGCCGGGGGTCAGCAGCAGGACCCGGTCGGCGTACTGGACCACGCGCTCCAGCCGGTGCTCCGCCATCAGCACGGTGGTGCCGAGGTCGTGGACCAGCCGCTGGAGCACGGCCAGCACCTCCTCGGCGGCGCCCGGGTCCAGCGCGGAGGTGGGCTCGTCCAGCACCAGCACGCGCGGGTGGACGGTGAGCACCGAGCCGATCGCGACCCGCTGCTGCTGACCGCCGGAGAGCGAGGTGAGGGCGCGGCGGCGCAGGTCGGCCAGGCCGAGCAGGTCGAGGGTCTCCTCGACGCGGCGCCGCATCACGTCCGGGGGCAGGCCCAGGGACTCCATGCCGTAGGCGAGTTCGTCCTCGACGGTGTCGGTGACGAAGTGCGCGCGGGGGTCCTGGCCCACCGTGCCGACCAGGTCGGCGAGGTCGCGCGGGCGGTGCTCACGGGTGTCGCGCCCGCCGACGGTGACCCGGCCGTGCAGGACGCCGCCGGTGAAGTGCGGGACGAGGCCGCTCACCGTGCCCAGCAGGGTGGACTTGCCGGAGCCCGACGGGCCGACGAGCAGGCAGAGTTCGCCCTCGGGGATCGTCAGGTCGACGCCGCTGAGCGCGGGGGCCGCGGCGTCGGCGTACTGGACGCCGACCTGTTCGAAGGTGATCACGAGGTCCTCCGGGGCTGGGCCGGGTCGGTGTCGGTGGTGGCGGCGGTGTCGGTAGCGGTGTCGGCGGCGGCCGTGGCGGCCGGCGGGGGCGGGGCCGCGCATGCGGGGACGAGTCCGAGCAGGAGGGCCGCCGCGGCGGCGACCGGCAGGACGGGCGCGGTCGGCGGGACGACGGTGGGGGCGAAGGCGAGCGGGTCGAGCGCGGCGAGCCAGGCCGTCGACGCGGCGACCGCGATCCCGGACCCGGCGGTGAGCCACTCGGGCAGCGCCCACGGATCCGGCCGGTAGCGGGTGCGGACGGAGCGCCGGCCGCCGAGCAGGAGCCCGGCGAAGGCGGCGGCCAGGCCGATCACGAGCACCGGCAGCGCCCATCCGGCGCCGCCCGCCGTCAGCAGTCCGTACGCGGCCAGGCAGACGCCGAGCAGCCCGGACAGCGTGAGCACCGCGGTGAGCACGGCCATCCGGCGCGGGACCGCGGCGGTACGGCCGAAGCCGCGGGTGTCCATCGCGGCCGCCAGCGCCACCGAGCGCTCCAGCGCGCCCTCCAGGACGGGCAGGCCGACGCTGAGCACGGCGGCGATCCCGCGGTCGGTGCGTCCGCGCAGCCGGCGGGCGGCGCGCAGCCGCTGCACGTCGGCGACCAGGTTCGGGGCGAAGGTCATCGCGACCACGACGGCGACGCCCGCCTCGTAGAGCGCGCCGGGGAGCGTGCGCAGCAGACGGGCCGGGCTGGCGAGGGCGTTCGCCGCGCCGACGCAGACCAGCAGGGTGGCCAGCCGCAGCCCGTCGTACAGCGCGGCGAGCAGGCCCTCGGCGGTGACCCGGCCGCCGATCCGCACGCCCTGCGCCCAGGCGGGCAGCGGGACTTCGGGGAGGGTGAACAGGACGTGGGTGCCGGGGACCGGCGAGCCGAGGAGGATGGCGAAGAGCAGGCGGATGCCGAGCACGAGGAGGCCCAGGCGCAGGAACGCGCCGTAGGAGCGCGACCAGGGGGCGTCGCCGCGGCGGGCGGCGACGACGTAGCCGGCGACGGCGGCGAGCAGCAGCAGGACCAGCGGGTTGGTGGTGCGGGTGGCGGCCGCGCCCAGGCCGAGCGCCCACAGCCACCAGGCACCGGGGTGCAGGTGGCGCGGGCCGGCGGGGGGCCGGCGACGGGCGGCGCGGGATGTGGGCACGGTGGGGTCCAGGGGTGGGACGGTCGGTGGGGAGCGGGAAGTCGGACGGGCCGACTTTCCATGCCGGGCGTTCTGCCTCGGGCCTTCCGGGGCGGGGCCGCGCGGCGTGGGGCTCATCGGCGGTGGCGCACCTGCCAGGCGGCGCCCGCGCCGAGCACGACGACGAGCGCGAGGCCGGCGCCCACCCCGAGGGCGGGCCCGCTCGGGGAGGTCCGGGCGGCGCTCGCGCTCTCCGTGGGGCGCTCGCCGCCGGCGGGCGCGCCGGCCGCGCCGAGCTGGTCGGCACACCCGGCGCGCGGGAACCCGGCGATGGCGCAGAGCAGGCCGTTGCCGTCGTACCGCAGCGGTGGCGCGACGGTGGCCAGCACCTCGGCGGAGCCGGCGCGGGGCGCGACGACGGCACACGCGGTCCGCGGCGCGGGCGGGCTCTCGCCGCCCGGCGCGTCGGCGGCGCCGCCGAAGTCCAGGACCACGGCCACCCGCTTGCGCCCGTCCTGGGCCGGGGTGCCGGCGCAGAGGGCGGCGAAATCCCCGGCCGCGGCGGGCCGGGCGGCGTCCCGCCCGCCGTCCGGGCTGACGGCGAACCGCCAGCCCTCCACCGCGCCGTCCGCCGGGACGTGCACGGCGGGCCCCTGCTGCTGGTACGCCCAGCCGCCTGCGGACCACTGCCAGAACGACCAGTACCGGTACCCGGCGGCCTGGGCCGGGGCAGCCGCGAGCACCAGCAGGATCAGCAGCCCGGTGATCACCCCGGCCGCGAACCGCACGGCCGCCCGCACCACCCGCCGCCGCGCCTCGGACCCGGGTCCGGACGCGGCGGGGTCCGGCGGGGCCGGCGGCTCCGGCCGCGGGGCCCGGCCGGGGGTGGTCACAGCTTCGCGCCGCGCTTGCGCTGGAGGCTCAGCAGAAGGCCGCCGCCGATGCCGATCAGCAGGCCGATGCCGAGCAGCCAGTACGTGTTGAGGCCGCCCTTGTCCTCCTTCTTCGCCGGCGCGCTCGCCGGGGCGGACGCGGCGGCGGTGGCCTTCGGCGCCGGGCCGAGCGCGGTCAGCTGCTGGACCAGGTCGGTCCCGCCGAAGGCGGCCGGGTCGCGCTGCGCCGCCTGGGCGACCAGCAGCAGCGTGGCGGTGGCGGCGGCGTCGGTGCCGCCCTTGGTCCAGCTGCCGCCCTCCTTGGCCAGCCAGTCGACGGCGCCCGCGGCCTGCTGCGGGTGGCCGCCCTGGACCAGGCCCAGCGCGCCCCAGGCGGTGGCCGCGTAGTCGGGGGCGGGCGCGGCGCCGGGCAGGGTCAGCGTCAGGTGCTGCCCGCCCGCCGCGAGCTGCGCGGTGAGGTACGCGCTCGCCGCCTCGCCGGAGTCGGCGCGCGGGACGGCCGTGGCGGTGGCGCCGCCGTCCGGGCAGGCCAGGGCCTTGGGGGCGGAGTCGGAGCGGGTGGTGCCCACGACCGGCAGCCGGCCGCCGGTCGCGGCGAGCGAGGCCTGGCCGCCGGCCAGGCCGTTGGCCTCGGCGGGGGTGCCGTCCGGCGAGGTCTGGTAGACGAAGCCGCCGCGCTGCTCGGCGGGGGCGGCGCAGCCGAGCTGGAAGGCGGCGAGCCCGTCGAAGGCGCTCCGGCCGGCCTTGGCGACGGCCGCCGGGTCGGTCCCGGCGGCGAGCAGCGCGCTGACGGCGAGGGCGGTGGAGTTGGCGTCGCCCGGGTTGCCGGGGTTGTAGGCCCAGCTGCCGTCCGGGTTCTGGTTGGCCCTGAACCACTGGACGCCCTTGTCGACCGCCTCCTGGTGGCCGCCGAGCGCGACCAGCGCCTGGACGGCGACGGCGGTCGCGTTGCTGTCCTCCGTCTTGGCGTCGCACGCGGCCGAGGCGTCGGCCCGGTACGAGGGCCAGCCGCCGTCCGCGCACTGCTGGCCGGTGAGCCAGGCGACGGCGGAGTCGGCCGGGGTCACCTTGGCGGTGGTCAGCGCGGTCAGGGCGAGCGACTGCCGCCAGACGCCGTCGTAGGTCGGGTCGCCCTTGCCGTACAGGCCGTCGGGGACCGCGGCGGCGGGGGCCGTTCCGGCGCCGGGGGTGTCGGCCAGGGCCGGGGCGGCGGCGGTGCCGGCGAGCAGCGCGGCGGTCAGGGCGGCGGCGCCCAGACGGGCGGCGGTCAGCATGATCGGAGGTGTGCCTTTCGATGAGCGGTGCCGGCCCGGGCGGGCCGTCCCGTAGTCCTCGACGGTGCCCGGCGGTGGTCCGCCGGGCGTGGGGCCGCTCGCCCCTCCCCGGGCACTCCGGCTCGCCCGGCGGACGGGCGCCGGGCTCACGGTTGCGGGGTCAGCGCCGGATTCGCACCGGCTTTCCCCGGAGGAGGAACGGATGGAGTTGTCCTGCCCGTCGACTTTAGCCGCCGGTCCGGGCGGACCGGAGCGGGCCGGGTGAGAACAGGTTCCAGTTCGGCCGGTCGCGGGGCGGTGGAGGCGCCGGTCTCAGGGCAGCGTGAGCAGCCGGGCCGCCGTGTGCAGGTCGGCCCGTACCTCGGCGAGCGAGGCGCGGCCGGAGAGCCAGGCGACCAGCGCCGCGTGCCAGGTGTGCTCGATCACCCGGACGGCGGCGCGCTGCGCCTCGGTGGGCGGTCCGGACTGCCCGATGGCGTCCAGGATGAGCTGCCCGGTGGCGGCGGAGACCTGGTCCACCTCGGCGCCCACCGAGCGGTCGGCGAAGGACAGCGCGCGGACCATCGCCTCGGCCAGCAGCGGTTCGCGCTGCAGCGCGTGGAACGCCCGGGTGAGCGTCTCGGCGACCCGCGGCGCCGGCTCGGACTCGACCGGCGGGTGCCGCCGGACCTGCTCCTGGAGGCCGCGCAACTGTTCCAGCATCACCGCCACCAGCAGGTGCACCTTGGAGGGGAAGTAGCGATAGAGCGTGCCCAGGGCCACCTGGGCGCCCTCCGCGACCTCCCGCATCTGGACGGCGTCGTACCCGCCGCGCGCCGCCAGCGCGGTCGCGGTCCGCAGGATCCGCCGCCGCCGCTCCGCCTGCCGGGCGGTGAGCGGTGACTCCGGCGGCCGGGCCGGCGGGGACGGCGGGGGCGGGGGCGAGGGTGGTGACGACGGTGACGGCAAGGACACTCCCGGGCGTGGCGCGAATCACCAGCCCTGGATCCTGAGCGGAAGCTACGGGCCGGTATCTTCGAGGTCTCTCATTGTTCACATGGTCACCGGTGGACTCCACACCCACTGAAACCTGATCTACTTTACCGACCGGCAGCACAGACAGCAGCAGAGATGAGGGCCGACGATGACCGCGCAGCCGCTGCGGATTGCCCTGCTCTCGTACCGCGGCGACCCGTTCTGCGGCGGCCAGGGCGTGTACGTACGGCACCTCTCCCGTGAGCTGGCCCGCCTCGGCCACCACGTGGACGTGATCGGCGCCCAGCCGTACCCCGTCCTGGACGAGGTCGAGGGGCCGGGCTCGGTCCGGCTGGTCGAACTGCCCAGCCTGGACCTCTACCGGGCGGACGACCCCTTCCGCACGCCGGCGCGCGAGGAGTACCGGGGGCCGGTGGACGTCCTGGAGTACCTGACGATGCGCACCGGCGGTTTCCCCGAGCCGCTGACCTTCTCGCTGCGGGCCCGTCAGTACCTGGCCGCCCACCGCGGCCGCTACGACGTCGTGCACGACAACCAGACGCTCGGCTACGGCCTGCTCGGCCTGGAGCGCCACGGCTTCCCGCTGGTCACCACGATCCACCACCCGATCACCGTGGACCGCAAGGTCGAACTGGACGCGGCCACCGGCCGGCTCAAGCGGCTGTCGCTGCGCCGCTGGTACGCCTTCACCCGGATGCAGCGCCGGGTCGCCGCCCGGCTGGACCACATCATCACCGTCTCCGGCACCTCCAAGCGCGAGATCACCGAGCACCTGGGCGCCGCGCCGCACACCGTCTCGGTGGTGCCGATCGGCGCCGACACCCGGCTCTGGTCGCCGTCGGACGAGGTGGCGCGGGTGCCCGGACGGATCGTCACCACCTCCAGTGCGGACGTCCCGCTGAAGGGCCTGGTGCACCTGGTCGGGGCGCTGGCCAAGGTCCGCACCGAGCGGGACGCGCACCTGGTCGTGGTCGGCAAGCCGCAGAAGGAGGACGGGCCGATCGCCCGCGCCGTGCGCGCCTTCGGGCTGGAGCGGCACATCGAGTTCCGGCACGGCCTGACCGACCGTGAGCTGGTGGACCTCTACCGCTCGGCCGAGGTGGCCTGCGTGCCCTCGCTGTACGAGGGCTTCTCGCTGCCCGCCGCCGAGGCGATGGCCACCGGCACCCCGCTGGTCGCCACCACCGGCGGGGCGATCCCGGAGGTCGCCGGACCGGACGGCGAGAGCTGCCTGGCGGTGCCCCCGGGCGACCCGGACGCGCTCGCGTCGGCGCTCGGCCGGCTGCTGGACGACCCGGAGCTGCGCGCGACGCTCGGCGCGGCGGGCCGGGAGCGGGTGCTGGCGCGGTTCACCTGGGAGCGCGCCGCCGAGCTGACCGTCGAGGGCTACCGGGCCGCGATCGCCACCGGGGCCGGGAGCGCGGCCCGCTCCGGACCGGGCTGGCGCTACGTGGCCTGACGGCGTGCGCCGGCGTGCGGCCGGACGGCGGTCGGCCGCACCCGCTCGGACGGCGCGCGCCGCCCTGTCCCCGCCCCGTACGCGCGCCGAACGCCCCCGCGATGTCTCTGACCCGGCGTCAGGAACCTTGGGTACCGAAGGAATGGGAGTCCGCAGTGCTGACCGTTGATTTCTCGCGCTTCCCGCTCGCCCCCGGCGACCGGGTGCTCGACCTGGGCTGCGGCGGGGGGCGGCACGCGTTCGAGTGCTACCGGCGCGGGGCCAACGTGGTCGCCCTCGACCAGAACGCCGAGGAGATCGCCGAGGTCAGGAAGTGGTTCGCCGCCATGGAGCAGGCCGGCGAGGCGCCCGAGGGCGCGTCCGCGGTCGCGATGGAGGGCAACGCGCTGGCCCTGCCCTTCGAGGACGACCACTTCGACAAGATCATCATCTCCGAGGTGATGGAGCACATCCCGGACGACAAGGGCGTGCTCACCGAGATGTTCCGGGTCCTCAAGCCCGGCGGCCTGCTCGCCGTCACCGTGCCGCGCTGGCTGCCCGAGAAGATCTGCTGGGCGCTGTCCGACGAGTACCACGAGGTCGAGGGCGGTCACATCCGGATCTACCGGGGCGACGAACTGCTCGACAAGCTCAAGGACGCCGGCCTGGAGCCGTACGGCACCCACCACGCGCACGCGCTGCACTCGCCGTACTGGTGGATCAAGTGCGCGGTCGGCGTCGACAACGACAAGGCGCTGCCGGTCAAGGCCTACCACCAGCTGCTGGTCTGGGACATCGTCGGCACGCCCGTCATCAGCACCCTCACCAAGGCCGCCGAGCGGGCGCTCAACCCGGTCATCGGCAAGAGCTTCGTCGCCTACGCCGCGAAGCCCCACCGGGCCGGGGCGTCCCGCGGCACGGCCGACCGGGCAGCGGGCGGGGCGGAGTGACCGCCGCCGTCCCGGAGGTCCTGCTGCTGGAAGGGGTGCTGGACGCCGAACAGGCCGCCGACACCGTCCGCAGCATCCTCGCCGAGCAGCAGCCCGACGGCGCCGTACCGTGGTTCCGCGGCCACCACCTCGACCCCTGGGACCACACCGAGGCGGCCATGGCGCTGGACACCGCCGGCGAGCACGCCGCCGCCGAGGCCGCCTACCGCTGGCTGGCCGGGCGTCAGAACCCGGACGGCTCCTGGTACGCCGCCTACGCCTACGGCCGGCCGGACCACGCCGACGGCGAGGTGTGCAACGCGGCCAAGGAGACCAACTTCTGCGCCTACGTGGCTGTCGGCGTCTGGCACCACCACCTCTCCACCGGCGACGACGCCTTCCTGGACTGGATGTGGCCGACCGTCCGGCGCGCGCTGGACTTCATCGTCGCCCAGCGGCTGCCCGGCGGGCCGATCGCCTGGCGGGTCGACGAGCACGGCGCGGCCACCGACGAGGCGCTGCTCACCGGCTCCTCCAGCATCCTGCACGCGCTGCGCTGCGGACTGGCCGTCGCCGACTACCTGGAGGAGCCGCAGCCCGACTGGGAGCTCGCGGCCGGCCGGCTGCGGCACGCCGTCGCCCACCACCCCGAGCGCTTCCTGGACAAGGACCGCTACTCGATGGACTGGTACTACCCGGTGCTCGGCACCGCGCTGCGAGGCCCGGCCGCGCTGGAGCGGATCGCCCGGGACTGGGACCGCTTCGTCGTCCCCGGCCTGGGCGTGCGCTGCGTCAGCGACCGCCCCTGGGTCACCGGCGGCGAGAGCGCCGAGCTGGCCATGGCGCTCTGGGCGGTCGGCGAGTCCGACCGCGCGGTGGACATCCTGCGCTGGATACAGAAGCACCTGCGGCACGTCGACGGCTCGTACTGGACCGGGTACGTCTTCGAGGACGACGCGATCTGGCCCGAGGAGCGCACCACCTGGACGGCGGGGGCGCTGCTGCTGGCGGTCGCGGCGCTCGGCGGCCACCCGGCGACGGTCGCGGTCTTCGGCGGCGAGGAGCTGCCGGCCGGGCTGGTGGTTCAGGACTGCTGCTGACCGTCCGGCGGCAGCGACGCCGAAGGGGCGGGACCGGAGAGATCCGGTCCCGCCCCTTTCGGTGTGGTGGCACGGGCGTCACGCGTTCCGCGGGTCGGCCGGACCGGCCGGCTCCGCGGGTCAGCCGCGCTGGATGCCCGAGGTGTCGGCCAGCACGCCCTGGGTGCCGTCCTGCAGCTGGGCGACCAGCGCGGTGCCGCGCTGCTCGACCGCCAGGTACCAGGTGCCCGGGACGAGTTCGCCGACCGGCGCGCCGGCCGGGCTGTCCTTCGGGGCCAGCTGGCGCGGCGCCGGGACGGCGAACCAGAACGGCGCGAAGTCGGCCGCCGGGGCCGGCTGCGGCTGCGCGGCCTGCTGCGCGGCGGCCCGACGGGCGGCCTCGGCCTCGGCGGCCTGCGCGGCCGCGGCCTGCTGGGCGGCGACGTCCTGCGGCTGGCCCTGCACCGGCTGACCGGGCTGGCCGGCCTGCGGGGTCGGGTAGCCGTAGCCGCCGGGCTGGCCGCCGAACGCCGGGGCCGGCGCCTGGCTCGGGTCCTGGCCCGGGCCGGGGTAGCCGTACTGGCCGGGCTGTCCGGGCTGGCCCGGGGCCGGGTAGCCGCCGGCCGGGAAGGCGGCCGGGGCGGCCGGACGGTCGGTGACCAGCGGGGTCTTGAGCACGGGGAGCAGCTGGCCGCCCGCGGCCGCACCGGCCAGCACGATCAGCGCGATGACGGCGAGCCAGGCGCCGATGCCGTGGTTGATGCCCTTCAGGCCGCCGCCGAGCGACCACAGCGCCGCCCAGAGCGCGGCCACCGAGAAGGCGATGCCCCACTGGTCCAGGCGCAGGCCGAGGATCTGACGGTTCGCGGCCGCCTGGCCCTGGAAGCGCTGGACCAGGATGAGGGCGGCGGCGAGGATGCCGAGCAGGAAGACCGAGGGCAGGACGGGGAACAGGACGCTGTCCCAGGCGTTCGTCGAGGTGTCGCCGCAGTACTTGCCCTTGCAGTCGACGGTCCAGTACGGCAGGAAGGAGGCGATGAAGAGCAGGACGGCCGCACCTGCGACGGCGGCGTCTCCCTTGGTGAGAGCGCGCAGATTCACTAACGTTCCCCTCGTTGGTGTGTCGTGGTCGGCGGTTTTCGATTTCGGCGCTGGGCCGGTGTGGTGTCGGCGCCCACCGGTCGGCTGACCGGCCGGAAAACCCCGAACGGACCAGAAGCCTAGGGCCAACGGCCGCGCAGGTGCACGGCAGGGCTCGGGAAAGGGGCGAAGTCGTTGCAAACTGCGCGCTTCCGGCCCTCGGGCGCCGCACCCCGGCGGGCTCCTACCGGGTGGTGAGGAAGGTCGTCAGCGCGTCGGCGATCCCCTGGGCGGCCTGCTGGCGCCACTGAGGATCCGTCATCCGGCGGGCGTCCGTCGGGTTGCGCATGTTACCGCACTCGATGAACACCTTGGGCACGGTCGAGAGGTTGAGCCCGCCCAGGTCGGAGCGGGTGTCCAGGCCCTGGCTCGCGGTGTAGTCGGCGTACGGCTCGCCGGTCGCCGCGTGGAAGTTCTCGCGCAGCAGCAGGCCCAGCCGGTGCGAGGGGTCGACGATCGCCGCGGTGTTCGCCTTTCCGGCGACCACCTTGGCGGGCATGATCACGTGGAAGCCGCTGCCGTTCGCGGGCCCGCCGTCGCCGTGGACGGAGACCGCCGCGTCGGCGTGGGCGGTGTTGCCGATCCGGGCGCGCTCGTCGATGCACGGCCCCCAGGGGCGGTCGCCGTCGTGGACCAGCACCACGGTGGCGCCGCGGGCGGCGAGGAGCGCGCGGGTCCGGCGGACCACGTCCAGCGAGTACTCGGCCTCGGTGTAGCCGGCGTTGGTGCTGGTGCCGGTGGTGTCGCACTCCTTGCGGGCGTTGCCGATGTCGACCTGGCGGTTGATCTCGGCGGTGTGGGCGGAGTTCCCGGTGTTGTGGCCCGGGTCGAGCACGACGGTGCGGCCGGTCAGGGTGGTGGCCGCGGGGGCGGCGGGGAGCGGGGCGGGGAACGCGGGGTCGGTGGGGGCGGTGGACGCCGTCGCGCTCGGGGTGCCGGTCGTGCCGGTCGTACCGGTGGGGCCGATCGGGCTGGTGCTCGCCGGGCCGACGGCCGGAGGTGCGGCGTCCGGTGTGCTCCGGTCGGGGTTGCCGACGGCCTGCCAGCCCAGCCAGCCGGCCACCCCGAGCGGGGCCAGCACGCCGACCACGGTCACCGTGCGCAGCAGCGCGGACCGGCGCCGGGGCCGGGGCCCGTCCTGCTCCGCCCGGCGGGGCGGGTCGGCGGGCGCGGGGTCGTCCGTCGCGGGGTCACCGAGGGCCGTGGCGTCGTCGATCGGCTCGACCGGCTCGACCGGTTCGGCCGCTTCGAAAGGTCCGGCCGCTTCGGTCGGTTCGAGGGGCTCGGTGGGGTGCTGGGTGGTGCGTGTCACGGGTGGGTCAGATCCGGTCCTGGGTACGGGCGGTGAGTCCGAACTGGTCGGCGATCGTCTTCCACTTCGCCACGAAGTCCTTCTTCGCCTGGGTGGCCTGCGGGTTGAGCTCGTCGGCGCGCTTCTTGTCGGCGGTGTTCGGGGCGGTGCCCGAGCAGCCCTGGGTGGCGACGGTCCGGGCCCAGCTCGCGTACGCCCGGTCGATGTCGGCGGACAGTTGCCAGGCGGACTTCAGCGACTGTACGGCGTCCGCGCCGCCCGGCAGGTCGGTGACACTCAGGGTGGCCAGCTTGGTGAGCAGCTGGTCGCGCTGCTTGGCGCCGCTGTCGAAGACCTGGGCGGCGGTGTCGATCTCGGGCTTGGCCGGGCAGCTGTTCACCTTGGCGACCGCGTTGCCGATCGGGGCCTTGGCGCTCTCGCCCTGGCTGAGCAGCTCGTCCAGCGCCTTCGCCTGGGACTGCGCGTTGGGCCCGCCGGCGGAGTCGGTGGGGCTGGGCGTCGCGCTCGCCGCCGCGGTGTCGGAGGCGGCCGGGGCCGGCGCAGCGGCGGAGCCGTTGGGGGCCGGCGCGGGCGGCGGGTTCCCGGAGGCGTCGGCGCCGGCCGTGACGGAGGCGGACGGGGCCGCGGGGCCGGCCTGGTCGGTGCTGGAACCCTTGTCGCGGACCGCCCAGAGGATGCCGCCGCCCAGGGCCAGGACGAAGAGCAGCGCGAAGGCGATCAGCAGTGGTGCGCGCTTGCCCCCGCCGCCGTCCTCGTCGTCGGGCTCCGCGTAGCCGGTCGGGTAGTCGTGCTGCGGGTAGGTCTGCTGAGGATAGGGGTGCTGGGGGTAGTCGGGCTGGGCGTAATCGGGCTGCGGGTAGCCGGGCTGGCCGTGGGTGGGCTGGCTGTGGGCGGGGTGGCCGGGGTGCCCGTACGGGGCCTGGTCGCCGTAGCCCCGCTGGGGCGGGGGCAGGAACGGGGCCGGCTGCGGGGGCTGCTGCGGGGCCTGCGGCTGCTGCGGCGGGTGGTGGGGCGCGCCGTAGGACGGGCCGGCGCCCGGGGTGGCCTGCGGGAACGCCGGGGCGGTCGGGGGCGGCAGCGAGCCGGGTGCGGCGGGCCGCGGCGGCACCGGCTGCGGGATGACGGCCGTCGGGGCGTCGTCGGCGGGCGGCCCGGCGGGGGCGGTCGGCGGTGCGGCGGGAGGGGTGGAGGCGCTCGGGGCGGGGGGCTGCTGGGGACCGCGCACCCAGCCGCCCGCACCGCCCCGGGCGGTCGGGTCCCAGACCGCCGGTGCGGTGTTCTGCTGGTCCGTCATCTGTGCTGGCCCCCACGGTCGGCCCGGGTGCGCTCCGCCCGGATGTTCTGCTGGTGTCATGCGGCCGTGCCGCGACGCGGGCGTCCGCGATCGCGCGGACACCGTACCGTTCGCGCTCCCGCCCGGCAGCCCCGGCACGACGTTAGAGCATCCGTGATCGCCCGTGGGGCCGGTCGGCCGATTCCGGACACCCGTGCGGGGGCGGCGGGCGGAGCGCGGTCGGGGCCGGGGATCAGCCGGTGGTGGCGCGGCGGCGCAGGACGCGCAGCGACCCGGTCACCGAGACCTCCTCGAAGCCCTCGGCCAGCGCCCGCAGGTACACCCGGTACGGCGCCTGGCCGCCGTCGGCCGGGTCGGGGAAGACGTCGTGCACCACCAGCAGGCCCTCCGGGGCCAGGTGCGGCGCCCAGCCCTCGTAGTCGCCGGTGGCGTGCTCGTCGGTGTGGCCCCCGTCGATGAAGACCAGGGCGAGCCGGCCGCCCCACAGGGCCGCGATCTGCGGCGAGCGGCCGACCAGGGCGACCACGTGCTCCTCCAGACCGGCCGCGTGCAGGGTGCGGCGGAACCGGGGGAGGGTGTCCATCCGGCCGACCTCCGGGTCGACCAGGGTCGGGTCGTGGTACTCCCAGCCGGGCTGCTGCTCCTCGGAGCCGCGGTGGTGGTCGACGGTCAGCGCCACGGTGCCGGCCTCCCGGGCGGCGGCGGCCAGCAGGATCGCGGAGCGGCCGCAGTAGGTGCCGATCTCCAGGACGGGCAGCCCGGTCCGGCGCGCGGCGGTCACGGCGGCGGCGTACAGCGCGAGGCCCTCGTCGACGGGCATGAACCCGGTCGCGCCCTCGAACGCGGCCAGCACCTCGGGCTGCGGGCGCGTGGTCTCCAGGAGGTCGGACATGGTGCTGCTCCTCGGCGGGTGGTCTGGTGTTCCTGCTCGCCGTCGGACCCTACTCGACGGTACGCCCCCGCCCCACCCCGTGCCCCGGGCCCCTCTGTCTGCCCGAGCCCCCGTGATCGGTGGACCGGTCGACGTATTTCAGCCTCCCGACCGCCCGCTGCGGAGGAGCCCGGATCAGGAAGTCGGACCGGCCGACTTCCTGATCCGCGGGCGGCAGCGGCAGTCAGCCGGCGAGGAGAGTGCGGGCGATGCGGGTGCGGTGCGGGGCGAGCTCGGCGGCGATGGCGGCGGCCTCGTTCGGCGCGCAGGTGACGGCCGCCGGGAGCGTCGCACGCCGGGTGAGGAGCGCCAGCCGCAGGTGGGTCGGCGGGTGCGAGGCGTCCACGGTGTGGCCGTCCCGCCGCGAGCGGCGGAGCAGCCGCTCACGCTCCAGCGGCGGGATCGCCGCCAGGTGCTCGCGCAGCTGCGGCCAGAGCTCGGTGACGTCCGGCCGCGGAGCGGCGTCCCGCCGGCCGGAGCGGGGCCGCGACTGGATCTCGGCGCGCAGCCGCATGGTCACCGTCGCGGTCGCCGGGCCGAGCAGCAGCGCCCCCAGCATCCCGCGCGCCGCCGCGGTGGACGCGACCCGGGCGCCGAGTCCGTCGGCCCGGTACTCGGCCTGCTGCCCGGCGCGCGCCGTCAGCCGGTCGAGCAACAGGTAGGCCCGGTAGGGAAGTTGGCTGACAAGGTACAGGAGGGCGTTGGCCAGGAAGTCCCCGATCAGCGACAGCAGCGCGATCACGCCGTACCCTCCCCGGGACCGGTCGGCGGGCCGGGTGAGCTCGTACCAGTGCGCCAGCGCCCGCATCGCCGAGCCGAGCCACAGGCCGCGCCGGTTGTCGCCGTTGACCCGGTGGGCGAGTTCGTGCCCGAGCAGCGCGAGCCGCTGCCCGTCGTCCAGCGCCTCCCAGAGCGGCAGGCCCAGCGTGAGCACCGACGTCCGGCGCAGCCCGAGCACCGCCATGCCGGCGTTGAAGTCCTCGGTGATCCGGATCACCCCGACCGGCGGCGCCCCGAGTTCGGCGGCGACCCGGTCGGCCAGCCCGTACAGCGCGGGGGCCTCGGACCGGCTCAGCACGCCCGCGCCGGTCGGCACCCGGCCGAGCCGCGGACGGAGCAGGAAGGCGACGGCGAGGAGGAGGGCGCCCAGGCAGCGCACCGTCGTGTTGCCGGTGACGAGCAGCCAGCCGGCCGCCCCCGCCACGACGACGGTGACCGCGTGGACCGGGAGGGCCAGCGCCGAGGCGGCGAGCCAGTCCCGTCGGGTGGTGTCGGTGCGGCCGTCGGCGACCTCCTCGAACAGCCGCTCGGTCCGCTCGGCCGCGGCCCGTTCCCGGGCCAGCTCCTTCGCGGACTTGGCGCAGTCCTCGGCGGCCTCCTCGGGGGGGACGAGGTTCCACTCGCACGCCGGGCACCAGGCGGTGAACCGGGGGTCGGGGTCGATCGGGCCGGAGCACGTCGGGCAGGAGAGGGGGCGGACGGCGGAGGCGGACGGCGCCGGCGCCGACGCCGTCGTCAGTGCGGCCGACGACGGTGGGGGAGCGGTGGGGTTGGGCACGGCGGATGATCATGCCAGGCGCCACGGACATGGGGAACCCTCGGAGTTCGGAGCGTTCCACCGGCCGGGGAGGCATGGTGGAACACGTTCCACCCGCCCCTCGGACGCCGTGTCAGAATCGGCCGACCAGCGATCCGAGACGGACCCGGGAGCAGCCCCATGCGCGCAGCCATCCTGCACGAGACCGGCCAGGAGGCGCTCGACGTCCGCGACGACGTCGAGGCCGTGGGCTTCGGCCCCGGCAAGGTGCGGGTCCGGCTGCGCGCCGCCAGTCTCTGCCACTCCGACCTGTCCGCGATGAGCGGCGTCCTGCCCCAGCCCGCGCCGTTCGTGCCCGGGCACGAGGGGGCCGGGGACGTCGTCGAGGTCGGTGAGGGCGTGACGGACATCGCCGTCGGCGACCGCGTCGTGCTCTGCTGGATGGCGCCCTGCGGCCGGTGCACGCACTGCGAACGCGGTCGCTCGCACCTCTGCGTGGCCAGCCTGCGGCGGCTCGGCGCGCCCGGCTTCCGCTACGGCGCGGGCCCGAACGGCGCGGGCGGAGGCGGCGAGGCGTCCGGCTTCTACGGCACCGGAACCTTCGCCGAGGAGGTCGTGGTCGAGCGCGACGCGGTTCTCCCGGTGCCCGCCGACCTCCCCTACGACCTGGCCGCGCTGATCGGCTGCGGCGTCACCACCGGCATCGGCGCGGCCGTCCACACCGCGCGGGTCGAGCCGGGCGCGTCGGTCGCGGTGATCGGCGCGGGCGGTGTCGGCGTCGCGGCCGTGCAGGGCGCCCGGGTCTGCGGCGCGGGCCGGATCGCCGTCGTCGACCCGGTGGTCTCCCGCCGGGAGCGGGCGCTGGCCTTCGGCGCGACCGAGGCGCTCGCCCCCGAGGAGCTGAAGGCGGTGGCGAAGGGCCTGCCGGGCGGGGGCTTCGACTACGTCTTCGAGGCGGTCGGCCGCTCGGCCACCGTCCGGGCCGGGTACGGAGCGGCCCGGCGCGGCGGCGCCGTCGTGGTGATCGGTGCCGGGGCGCAGGACGACCTCGCGAGCTTCAGCATGGGCGAGCTGTTCTTCAACGAGAAGCGGCTGCTGCCCTCGCTGTACGGCGGCGCGCCGCTGACGCGCACCGTCGCGCTGGTGGTGGAGCTGTGGCGGGCCGGGCGGATCGACCTGGCGGGGATGATCACCCACCGGGTCGCGCTGGCGGACGTCAACGACGCGCTCGCGCAGATGCGCAGCGGCGAGGCGCTGCGCACGGTCGTGACGCTGGGCTGAGTGGCCGCCGCCGGGTGCACGACGAGGCCCGCCGGAGGGTTCCGGCGGGCCTCGTCGGGTGGTGGGGCTCAGCCCCGGCCGTTCCCGGCGGCACGGTGGCGGCCGTGCGGATCGGCCTCGGGGCTGTCGTCGGCGGCGGACCGGCCGCGGTGGCGGCCGTGCGACGCGGTGTCCTCGGCCGTGGTCTCGTCGGCGTCGGTCCCGCTGGCGGGTCCGGTGGTGTCGGTGAGGGTGTCGGACATCAGAATCGTCTTTTCCTTGCGAGGGTGCAGGTGTATCGGCGCCCGGCCGGCACATCGCGGGCGTGGTCGGGGCATGGCCGGTGATCGCGCCCGCACCCCGGCCGCCACCCTAACCGCCGGACCGGGCGAGATCCTATCGAGATCATGACGGCCATCCGGGGAACGGCACGGCCCCGAACGGTCCCGAACACGCCGGTGCCGCGCGACCCGACCAGGGCCGGGTCCGGCCCGGTGGACAGCGGCTCGGAGTGCGAAGTCGGCGGGGCCGACTTTCCACTCCGGGCATGGGAGGGGCGGGGGGGCTAGCCCGGGCGGCCGGTGCGCAGGAAGGCGGCGAGCAGCTCGTGCAGGACCGCTCCGCCCTCCTCGGCCAGGACCTCGTGTCCGGCGCCCGCCGCCTCGACGTAGCGGAAGTCGGTTCCCTCCGTGCG
This sequence comes from Kitasatospora sp. NPDC058032, assembly GCF_042885845.1. Lineage (NCBI taxonomy): Bacteria > Bacillati > Actinomycetota > Actinomycetes > Kitasatosporales > Streptomycetaceae > Kitasatospora > Kitasatospora sp. NPDC058032. The sequence continues at coordinate 73,985 of NZ_JBHVRK010000010.1, forward strand.
CCCGATGCGCAGCAACTCATCGCGCAGTGAACGCGATTGGCTCACCGGGACGACCTCGTCGCGGTCGCCGTGCACGATCAGCAGCGGTGCGCCGATCCGGTGCGCCAGCTGGAGCACGTCGCGCGGCCCCCGGGCGTCCGTGATCGGCTCGCCGCCGCCCAGCCGGGTGGTCAACGCCCGTACGGAGGAGGACGCTTCGGCCAGGAGCCGGCTGCCCGAGAGGAACGGTGCGACGACCGCGCAGCGCGTCACCTGGCCGGCCGGAGCGTGTGCGGCGGTGAGCAGGGCGAGGAACGCGCCGTAGCTGACCCCGAACAGGGCCGGCGGCTCCAGGCCGAGCGCCGCGCGCTGACCGGCGACGGCCTCCAGCAGGTGCAGCACGTCGTCGAGGTCGGGCCCGCCCCAGGTGCCCCGGATGGCCATCGCGTGCGCCAACCCGTAACCCGTGGAGCCGCGTTGGTTCGGTGCGAGGACGGCCAGGCCCTCGGTCGCCATCCGTTGCAGGGCCGGGTCGAACTCCAGCCGCCAGGCGTCCGCCGGGCCGCCGTGCAGGGCCAGCACCAGGTGCGGACTGCTCAACCAGGCGTCCCCGCCGTACACCACGGCCTCCAGCGGGCCGGCCGGGCCCGCGAGTTCGATGCTCTGGGCGGAGCGCCACCGGCCTCCGTCACCCGGCTCGGCCGATCCGTCCAGTCGCCAACCGGGCGGCGGCACCGACGTGTTGGCGCGTCCGACGGTGCCGGGCCGCCAGGGTGGCACGGTGTCCCGCCACGGTCCGGGCAGCCCGGAGCCGAGCGGCGCCAGTTGCAGCGGGAGCGGCACCGGCACGGGGCCGGCCGCGGTGGTGGCCGGGTCGTGCGCCAGTAGCGCGTCCACGTCCAGGGTGGCGAGCGCGGCCGGGTGGTCGGGCGCCGAGTACGGCACCCGCAGCCCGCCCGCCGACCAGCTCCCCACCGCGCCGAGCCGCCCCGGCGGGACGGGCAGCGGGTCCAGCCGTCCGGCGGCCGGCCGCCACAGGGCGAGCGAGCAGCCCGCGCCGTGGTCGACCTGGACGGCCACCCGGGGCCCGTCCGCGTCCGGCCGCAGTGCCACCGGCCGCAGGAACATGCCCGCGACGTGCAGGGCTTCCGGGAACCGCAGCGGTTCGCCGCCGCCCAGCACGCCCCAGCCGATCCGGTCGGCGCCGGGTGCGTCGCTGCGCACCATCGCGAACCGGCTGTCCGGGTCGAACAGCACCAGCCGGTCGTTGCTGTGCCCGCCGATCTCCAGCAGCGGGGTGACGGTGCCGCCGCGCAGGTCGAGCACCACGGTGCGGACCAGGCCGTCGCGCACCCGGTCGAGCGCCAGCAGCGCGCCGGTGCGGTCCAGCCAGACGCCGCCGCCGTGCAGGCCCGGGATCTCGGCGACCTGCTGCGGCGCGGATTCGTCGGCCCGTACGAGCCAGACGGTGGTGGCCGGCCGGGGGTCGCTGCCCAGGGCCACCGCGACCGGTGCGCCGGGGCCGGACGGCGCGCCCTCCGGGAGCGGCAGCAGGCGCAGGCCGGGCATCCTGAGTGTGGTCAACGGCCTTTCGACGGTGACGGGTCGACCGCCCGGGTCGGTGCCGGGGCGGAGTGTCACCAGCTGCTGCCGTTCGCCGTCGTGCCGGCAGACCAGCACCGAACCGTCCGGCAGGGCGACCAGTTGTGAGCGGAAGCTCTCGAAGCGGTTGCCCGGCAGTCGCAGGCCGGTCGGGACGGCGGGGCCGTCCAGTGGGAGGCGCCAACTCTCCACGTACCAGCCGCCGTCGGCGGCGGAGGCGAGGCAGGCGGCGTGGTTGCCGTCGGCGGCGAAGGTGAAGCCGAGTCGGCGCAGCGCCTGGGCGGCGGCTCGGGTGGCCACGGTCATGTCGTCACCCCCGACCTCGACCCGTACCCGCCGCGCGCCCCCGCCCCGGCCCGTACCCCTCGCGCGCCGCCGACCCGCGCGCCACCGACCCGTCGGCGGGCCGGCGAGGCGGCGCTGACGTGCGGCTTCCAGCCCTCGTCGGGGAGGTCGCCCGCGGACGGCCCGGCCGTGCACCAGAAGCCCTCGACGGTGACCCGCCGGTCGACCTGCCCGTCGACCCGCGCGCCCCCGCCGCCTCCCCGGCCTCCGGCGGCGGCCGGCGCCGTCCGCGTCAGCTCGGGCCACCGGTCGGCCGCATCCGGCCCGTGGCCCGCCGAGTCCGTTCCCCCGGCCGTACGAAGCGATGTGCCCGCCCCCATCCGCCACCACATCCCTTCGTCTGGTGCCGGCGCGCCCCGTCGGTGCCCACTGCTCCGGCACCGGGGCGCGCGGCCACGGCCTGACATCGGTTCCTCGGAACTGCCCGGTGTGCTGCCCCGGCGGCGGCCGACACCGTCGGCACCGCCCCGGCCGCGTCCGCCGCGGGCCCGGTCCGTCCTGCCTCACCCGGGCCCGTACCTCCGGCGGAGCGCCTCCCCGGCCCCCCTGGTCGGGCAACTCCCGTTCGCAGAGGAGAAGTTACTTTCGGTAGCGAGGGATGCTCAATCCGAAGCCGGTCACTTCACTCGTAAGGGTGATCCCGATGCGGTTTCGAATTCGTGCGAACGGCCGGGTGTGCCCGGCGTACGCCCCACCGTCCCGCGCGAACCGCCCCCGCGCGCCGGTCGAACGGGGCCGCGCCGACCGCCCGCGCACGCCGTACCGCGGGTTGACGCGCATCCGTACGCCCCGCCCGCCGAGGGGCACCGCCCCGGCGCGGGCCGTGGCGGCGAACCGGGCGGACCGCCGCCACCCCCGCGCACGGTAGTCTCGACAGGTGCCGAAACTGTCCGACGTCATCACCGCCCTCGAAGAGCTGTACCCGCCGCAGTGGGCGGAGTCCTGGGACGCCGTCGGCCTGGTCTGCGGAGACCCCCAGGCCGAGGTCCGCCGCGTGCTCTTCGCCGTCGACCCCGTGCAGGCGGTCGTCGACGAGGCCGTCGAGTGGGGGGCCGACCTGGTGGTCACCCACCACCCGCTCTATCTGCGCGGCACCACCACCGTCGCCGCGACCACCTTCAAGGGCCGCGTCGTGCACACCCTGATCCGCAACGGGATCGCCCTGCACGTGGCGCACACCAACGCCGACCACGCCGACCCGGGCGTCTCGGACGCGCTCGCCGAGGCGGTCGGCCTGAGCGTCACCGGACCGCTGGTGCCGGACCCGACCGACCCGCTGGGCCGGCGCGGCACCGGGCGGATCGGCCTGCTGGAGCCCCCGCTGACCCTCGCGGCGTTCGCCGCGAACGTCGCCAAGGGGCTGCCGGCCACCGCCGCCGGCGTGCGGGTCTCCGGCGACCCGAACCGCCTGGTCAGCCGGGTCGCGGTGTGCGGCGGCTCGGGCGACAGCCTGTTCGCCGAGGTGCGCGCGGCGGGCGTGGACGCCTACCTGACCGCCGACCTGCGCCACCACCCGGCGTCCGAGGCCGCCGAGGCGGCGTCGGTCGCCCTGGTCGACGCCGCGCACTGGGCCACCGAGTGGCCCTGGCTGCCGCTGGCCGAGCGGGCGCTGCACGGCGCCGCCGAGAAGCACGGCTGGACCGTGGAGACCCGGGTCTCCCGCACGGTCACCGACCCGTGGACCGCGCACGCCCCCATGTCCTTCCCCGCCTGACCCGATTCACAGGAGCTCTCCGCTTGAACGCCGCGCCCGCCGACCAGATCCGCCTGCTCGACCTCCAGGCCATCGACTCCAAGCTCGACCAGCTGGCCCACCGGCGGCGCAGCCTGCCCGAGCACGCGGAGATCGACAAGGTCAACGCCGACCACACCGCCCTCAAGGACCTGGTGGTCGCCGCCCAGGCCCAGCACGGTGACACCACCCGCGAGCTCACCAAGGCCGAGCAGGACGTGGAGCAGGTCCGTACCCGGGCCGCCCGCAACCAGCAGCGCCTGGACTCCGGTGCGATCACCTCGCCCAGGGACCTGGAGAACCTCCAGCACGAGATCGGGTCGCTGGCCAAGCGCCAGGGCGACCTGGAGGAGGTCGTGCTGGAGATCATGGAGCGGCTGGAGTCCGCCCAGACCCGCACCACCGAGCTGTCCGCCCGCCTGGAGCACTCCACCGTCGTGCTGACCGAGGCCGAGGGCCGCCGGGACGCCGCGTACGCCGAGATCGACGCCGAGGCGGAGAAGGTCAAGCGCGACCGCGAGGCCGTCGCCGCCGTCATCCCGGCCGACCTCATGAAGCTCTACAGCAAGCTGCGCGAGACCCAGGGCGGCGTCGGCGCGGCCCGGCTCTACCAGCGCCGCTGCGAGGGCTGCCGCACCGAGTTCTCGATCACCGAGCTCAACTCCATCAAGGCCGAGCCGGCCGACAAGGTGGTCCGCTGCGAGAACTGCTCGCGGATCCTGGTCCGCACCGCCGACTCCGGCGTCTGAGTCCGTGGCGGCGCGCAGGTTCGTCGTCGAGGCGGACGGCGGCTCCCGGGGCAACCCGGGGCCGGCCGGCTACGGCGCGGTGGTCCGCGACGGCGACACCGGGCAGCTCCTCGCCGAGGCGGCCGAGTTCATCGGGCACGCGACCAACAACGTGGCCGAGTACAAGGGGCTGATCGCCGGGCTGCGCGCGGCCCGGGAGATCGACCCGGGTGCCTCGGTGGACGTCCGGATGGACTCCAAGCTGGTCGTCGAGCAGATGTCCGGCCGCTGGAAGATCAAGCACCCGGACATGCAGCCGCTCGCCGCCGAGGCCCGCGAGGTCTTCCCGCGCGGGCGGGTCCGGTACACCTGGATCCCGCGCGAGCAGAACAAGGACGCCGACCGGCTCGCCAACGAGGCGATGGACGCGGGCAAGGCCGGCCGCCAGTGGGAGCCCCGGCCCGTGGCCGCCTCCGCGCCCTCCCCCGTGGAGCCGCCGGGGACCGAGTCGCCGGAGACCCCGCTGGAGACCGCCGTGCCCAAGACGGGCTGGGCGGCCCCGGCGGACCTCGGCACCCCGACCACCTTCGTCCTGCTCCGGCACGGCGAGACCCACCTCACCCCGGAGAAGCGGTTCTCCGGCAGCGGCGGCACCGACCCGGAGCTCTCCGAGAAGGGCCGCTGGCAGGCCGAACGGGTCGCCGAGGCGCTCGCCGCGCGCGGTTCGGTCCAGGCCGTGGTGGCCTCGCCGATGCGGCGCGCCCGGCAGACCGCGGAGACCGTCGCCGCCCGGCTGGGCCTGGAGGTCCGGTACGAGGAGGGGCTGCGCGAGGTCGACTTCGGTGCCTGGGAGGGGCTGACCTTCGCCGAGGCGCGGGAGCGGTATCCGGACGACCTCACCACCTGGCTCGGCTCCACCAAGGTGCGGCCGACCGGCGGCGGCGAGAGCTTCGCCACGCTCACCCACCGGGTCGGAGTGGCCCGGGACAAGATCCTCGCCCGCCACCCCGGCCGGACCGTGCTGGTGGTCTCGCACGTCAGCCCGATCAAGACGCTGGTCCGGCTGGCGCTCGGCGCCCCGCCGGACGCGCTGTACCGGATGGAGCTGTCCGCCGCCTCGCTCTGCGCCGTCCAGTACTACGCCGACGGCAACGCCTCGCTGCGGCTGCTCAACGACACCGGGCACCTGCGCTGAGAAACGCCGGGGGCCGGTCGGCTGATCCGACCGGCCCCCGGCGCGCGTACCCGCCGGTGCACCTGTTCGCGCACCCGCCCGTGCACCTGTCCGCTCAGTGCACCTCGGTGACCACCACGTCCAGCTGCCACGGCTTGCGCGCGGTGCCCTCGGCGGCGACCTCCACCCGGTGGCCCAGCCCGGTCAGCGCGTCCAGCAGCTCACCCGGCGTCTTCGGCTCGGCGCCCGCCGCCAGCAGATCGCGGACCAGCCGCCCCTTGGTGGCCTTGTTGAAGTGGCTGACGACGGTCCGCCGGCCGTCCCGCTCCTGGAGCACCCGTACGGTCGCCGTCCGGGCGATCACCTCGCCGGCCGGCTTCCAGGCCGCCGCGTAGGCGGAGGAGCGCAGGTCCAGCACCAGGCCGTCGGCGACCTCCGGCAGCACGTCGGCCATCGCCCGCCGCCAGTACGCGCCGAGCGCCCCCGGCCCGGGAAGTTTCACACCCATCGAGCAGCGGTAGGGCGGGATCCGGTCGCCGATCCGCACCGCGCCCCAGAGGCCGGAGAAGACCAGCAGGCTCCGCTCGGCCCGGCCGTACGCGGCCTCGTCCAGCGTCGCCAGCCCGAGGTTGTCGAACAGCACCCCGGTGTACACCTGCCCGGCCGGGAGCGCCCCCGCCGTCGGCAGCCCCGCGTTGCGCGCCACCTCGCCGCGCAGCCCCGGGCTCAGCCCCAGCACCCCGGCGGCGGCGTCCTCGTCCCCGCGGCAGAGCGAGACCAGCGCCTCCAGCACCTCCGCCCGCGCCGCCGTCAGCCCGGGCAGCGACAGCCCGTCGAGCGCCACCGGCACGCCGTCCCCGGACGCGGCTTTCCCCTCCGAGGGCGGCAACAGCACCAGCACGACGGACTCCTCCACACTCCACGGCCACCGACCACGCCACCCTACGCAACCCGCCCCCGCCCCGGGAAACGGCTGGTCACCCCACCCCGTCGAGCCCTGCGCGCTGCCCGGACGCCGAAGCGCCCGGCGCGCGGCACACCGCCCGGCACACCGCGTGGCCCGCGGCCCGGCGCGCGGCCCGGCGCTCGGCTCGTGGTGGCCGGCCCCGCCACCCGGACGGGCCGCTTCGACGCCCGTCGACGCCCGCCCGGGTGGGAGGATCGACGCGTGCGCGAAGCGACCCCCATGAGTCCGCCGTCCGCCGATCCCGGGCGGCGTCGCCGGCAGCTCATCCTGGCGATCTGCTGCCTGAGCCTGTTCATCGTCGGGCTCGACAACACCGTCGTGAACATCGCTCTCCCGCAGATCCAGCGGGACCTGGACGCCCCCGCCTCCGGGCTGCAGTGGATCATCGACGCCTACACCCTGGTGCTGGCCTCGCTGCTGATGCTGTTCGGCTCGCTGGCCGACCGCATCGGGCGCCGCCGGGTGTTCCAGACCGGCCTGCTGGTCTTCGTGCTTGGCTCGCTGCTCTGCAGCCTGGCGCCAGGCCTGGGCTGGCTGGTGGCGTTCCGGGCGGTGCAGGCGGTCGGCGGCTCGATGCTCAACCCGGTGGCGATGTCGATCATCACCAACACCTTCACCGAGCCGCGCGAACGGGCCCGGGCGATCGGCATCTGGGGCGGCGTGGTCGGCATCTCGATGGCGCTCGGACCGCTGCTCGGCGGCTTCCTGGTGCACGCCGCGGGCTGGCCGGCGATCTTCCTGATCAACGTTCCGGTCGGTCTGCTGGCCTGCCTGCTGACCTCCCGTTACGTCCCCGAGTCGCGCGCGCCCCGGGCCCGCCGGCCGGACCCGGTCGGGCAGCTGCTGATGATGGTGCTGCTCGGCTGCGGCACCGGCGCGATCATCGAGGGTCCCGCGCACGGCTGGACGTCCCCGCTGATCCTCGGCCTGGCCGCGGCGGCGCTCGCCGCGCTGGTGGCCTTCCCGCTCTGGGAGCGCCGGGTGGCCGAGCCGCTGGTCGACCCGCGGTTCTTCGGCAGCGCGCCGTTCACCGGCGCCACCGTGACGGCCGTCTGCGCCTTCGCCTCGCTCGGCGGCTTCCTCTTCCTGAACACCATCTACCTGCAGGACGTCCGCGGCTACAGCCCCGTGGAGGCCGGCCTGTGGACGCTGCCGATGGCCGGGATGATGCTGGTCTGCGCGCCGCTCTCGGGCCGGATCGTCGGCGCCCGCGGCCCACGGGTGCCGCTGGTGCTGGCCGGCCTCGGCCTGGTCGCCAGCGGCCTGCTGCTCACCCGGCTGGCCGCGGACTCCCCGCCGGGCCTGTTGCTGGCCGCGTACGGACTGTTCGGCTTCGGCTTCGGCTTCGTGAACGCGCCGATCACCAACGCCGCCGTCTCCGGCATGCCGCGCGCCCAGGCGGGGGTGGCGGCGGCCGTCGCCTCCACCAGCCGGCAGGTCGGCCAGTCGCTCGGCGTCGCGGTGATCGGCACCGTGGTCACCTCGGCGGTGGTCGGCACGGTCGCCTCCGGTTTCGCCCCGGCCAGCCACGCGGGCTGGTACATCGTCGCGGGCCTGGGCGCCACGATCGGGCTGCTCGGCCTGGTCACCACCTCCGCCTGGGGCACCGCCACCGCCACCCGGGTCGCCGCCCGCCTCGGCGGCGACCCGCCGCTGACCCGCCCCGGGGTTCGGGAGGCCCCGCCCGAGCGGCTACCATGACCACTACGGCGGAAGAGCCGGCCGGGCGGTCGCGACGGGTCCTCAGGACCCGCCGAGGAACGTCCGGGCTCCACAGAGCAGGGTGGTGGGTAACGCCCACCCGGGGTGACCCGCGGGACAGTGCCACAGAAAACAGACCGCCCGCCGCTTCGGCGACGGGTAAGGGTGAAACGGTGGTGTAAGAGACCACCAGCGACCGGGGTGACCCGGCCGGCTCGGTAAACCCCACCTGGAGCAAGGTCAAGATCGGTGCCTCACGGCGCCGTGCGCGGATGCTTGAGGGCTGCTCGCCCGAGTCCGCGGGTGGACCGCACGAGGCTGTCGGCAACGGCAGCCCTAGATGGATGGCCGTCTCCCCGGGCCGCGCGAGCAGCCCGGGTGACAGAACCCGGCGTACAGGCCGACTCTTCCGCCCCCTTCCCCCTTCGACCGGGCAAACCGCCCGGTCAGGGGGTTTTTTCGTACCGCGACGACCGGGTCAGCCCGGGTGGGTGCCGACGGCGTCGCGGACCTGGGCGCCGAGCCCGCCGTTGACGCGGGCGCAGTGGGCGCCGCAGAAGAACATGCCGGCCACTTCGACGCCGTGGCCGACGATCCGGACGTTGCACTGCTCGCAGTGCGGCGCGAGCTTCTCCATCGCGCACTCGAAGCTGTCGAAGGTGTAGACGTCGCCGGTGACCGTCTTGATCTCGAAGGCGAGCCAGTAGTCGTTGCCGCAGGTGATGCAGATGGCCATGGCGGCGTACTTCCTTCCGGGCGCGGGGGAGGGACCGGGCCGGCTGCCCGGTCCCTCCAGTCTCCGAGGCCCCCGGCGGGGCGGCCACCCGGACGCGTCAGGCGAGGTCCTCCAGGACACGGACGGCCCGGTCGGCGTCGTCGGCGGCGACGAACAGGTGGTCGTGGTGGTAGCCGGCGACCACGTTGCAGCTGATCCCCTCCTCGGCCAGCCGGGTGGCGACGGCGGCGGTCAGGCCGACGGCCTCCAGCGCCGAGTGGACCCGCAGGGTGATCCAGGCGGCGACGTACTCGTAGGGCAGGCCGAGGGCGTCGGCCTCCTCCTGGGCGACCACCACCGTCACCCCCTCGGGTTCGGCGACGGTGGCCACCGGCCGCAGTCCGGCGGGCACCTTGGTGGGCAGTGTGCAGTAGACGTACCGCCCCGGGTTGAGCTGGGGGCGCAGGTCGCGCAGCAGTGTCGTGAGGTCTCGTTCTCCGGCCATGCCCGCACCGTATCGGCCGGGCACCGGACGGTGGTGGACGGTGTATCGGAAAGCGTTGACGGTCGACAGTCACCGATATATCGTCGAGATATCGGGACAGTGACTCGACTGTCTCGAACGATCGTCTGGTGATCGACTAGTGGGCCGCCCCGGAGCGGCCCGATCGGGAGGTGGGTGCGATGCGCCCAGGACGATTCCGTGGAGAGGGAGGCCCCGGCGGTTGCCGCGGGCCGGAGTTCGCCGGGATGCCCGGTGAGCGCCCCGAGGGCCGGGGGGCGTTCGGCCCCTTCGGTCCGCCGCCGTTCGGCGGTGGGCCGGGTGGGCGGTCGGGTCCGCCGTGGGCCCGGGGCGGTTTCGGCGGGCCGCCGCCGTGGGTCCGCGGCCGGCGCGGTGGCCGGGCCCGGCGCGGGGACGTGCGCGCCTCGCTGCTGGCGCTGCTCAAGGAGCGGCCGATGCACGGCTACGAGATGATCGCCGAGATCGCCGAGCGGTCCGGCGGGGCGTGGCGGCCGAGCCCCGGCTCGGTCTACCCGACCCTCCAGCTGCTGGAGGAGGAGGGCCTGGTCACGGCGGAGGAGACCGGCGGCAAGCGGCTGGTCTCGCTCACCGAGGCGGGCCGCGCCGAGGCCGACGCCGGGCCGGACGAGCCGTGGGCCGAGGCCGGTCAGGAGATCGACTGGGCCGCGGTCCAGGAGGTCGGCCAGGCGCTCGGCGCCGTGGAGCACGCCGTCCGGCAGGTCATGGCGACGGGCACCGAGGCGCAGCGGGCCAAGGGCCTGGAGGTGCTCAACGAGGCCCGTAAGAAGCTCTACCTGATCCTGGCCGAGGACGCCTGACCGCGGGCACGGGCGTCACCGGCGTCACCGGCCCGGCCGGCGACGGGGTGCAGGGTGCTGCTGCTCAGGGGTGGACGACGAACAGTGCCACGCACGCGAGCAGCAGCACCGCCCAGCCGAACCAGAGCCAGCCGCTGGAGCCGAGCACCGCGCTGTAGACGCTGACCACCACCAGCAGGCCGACCGTGACCCCGGCCACCTGCCGGTTGTGGTGCGCCACCGCCTCGGCGCGGGTCCTCGGGTGCCGTACGGTTCTCGCCATCGCCGTCCTCCCGCGCGGGGAGGCGGCCGTCACCCGGAAGCGCGGACGGTGGCCGCCTCGTCGTACTCGTAGCGCCAGTACCAGCGGGCGCCCCGCTGCTGCTTGGCCCGGACGTACACCAGTGTGCGCGCCGGGGTGTCCCCGTGCGAAGGGACCGGCACGGTGTACTTCTTGGGCACGCCGTACATCGGCCCCAGCGGGACGGGGAGGATCCGGCCGTCCAGGGGGCCGCCGACGAATTCGGTGTCCGCGCTCTTCACCCCACCAGGGTCTCACCCCGCGGCGGCGCGGCGGAGACGGTGTGGCGGCCGGGTGCCGGGAGTGTGACCGGAGAGGCACCGCCCCCGGTCATCCACAGGGCCCGCGCACCCTTATCCTTCCTGTTACGCCCTCGGGTCCACCCGGGTCAGCGGGCCCGTACGGGCCGGGCGAGGCGCACCTCACCGTGCCCGCCGGGCCGCCGAGCCGCAGCCGTCGTGCCGCAGTGACTCCGTACCGTGACCCCGGCGTCGGCCGCCCGGTTACCCCGGCTCCGGCCGGCAGGGCGCGGGACTGCAGGGCCGAGCACCACCCGGGGAAGCAGCGGGGGGCGCCGTGCGTTGCGTCGGAGTGGTACGTCGAACGCTGTGTCGCACCAGGCACGGCAATGCGCGGAAGGGGCCCGATGGAATCCGGCGGCAGGTGGACGGCCTGGTGGCAGAAGCGTGATCGTGAGCGGGGCCGGTCGGCGGCCACCGACAGCCCTGCGGCCAGACTGGACCAGCTGCTCGGCGCGGTCCGCGCCGGGTTCCCGCTCGCCCCCGCCGCCCATCCGGCCGGCTACCGCTGTTCCTGTGACCGGGTGGCCTGTCCGGCCCCCGCCCAGCACCCGGTCTCCTTCGCCTGGCAGACCCAGGCCACCACCGATCCCGAGCAGCTCGCCCGCTGGCTCTCCCGCGACCCGCTGGCCAACTTCGTCACCGCCACCGGCCGCGTCCACGACGTGCTGGACGTACCGACCGAGGCCGGGCGGCTCGCCCTGGAGCGGCTGACCGCGCTCGGCGTCGAGGGCCCGGTGGCCGCCGTCGGCGAGGACCGCTACCTGTTCTTCACCGCCACCCGGGGCACCCCGGTGGACGAGGACGAGTGGTGGCCGAGCGCCCTGGACTCCACCCCGGACACCATGTCCGAGCACCCCGGCCTGCGCTGGCACTGCCGCGGCTCGTACACCCTGCTGCCGCCGGCCGCGCTGCCGGACGGCTCCGAGGTGCGGTGGCTGCGCGGCCCCGAGCAGCCGCTGCCGGACCCGCTGCGCGTCCTGGACGTGCTGACCGACGCCTGCACCGAGGTGGGCGCCGTCGCCGAGGAGCAGTGGCTCATCGGCTGACAGCGCCCCCGGGGCCGGGCCGCCGCTACGGCAGGGTGAGGATCTCCGCGCCGTCCGCCGTGACGACCAGGGTGTGCTCGAACTGGGCGGTGCGCTTGCGGTCCTTGGTGACGACGGTCCAGCCGTCCGGCCAGATCTCGTAGTCGTAGGTGCCCAGGGTGAGCATCGGCTCGATGGTGAAGGTCATCCCCGGCTTGATCACCTCGGTGGCCCGCTCGCTGTCGTAGTGCGGGACGATCAGGCCGGAGTGGAACGACGTGTTGATGCCGTGCCCGGTGAAGTCCCGCACCACGCCGTAGTCGAAGCGCTTGGCGTAGGACTCGATGACCCGCCCGATGACGTTGATCCGGCGGCCGGGCTTGACCGCCTTGATCGCCCGGTCGAGCGACTCGCGGGTCCGCTCGACCAGCAGCCGGGACTCCTCGTCCACGTCGCCGACCAGGTAGGTGGCGTTGAGGTCGCCGTGCACCCCGTGGATGAACGCGGTGGCGTCGATGTTGACGATGTCGCCGTCCTGGAGGACGGTCGAGTCCGGGATGCCGTGGCAGATGACCTCGTTGATCGAGGTGCAGACCGACTTGGGGAAGCCCCGGTAGCCGAGGTCGGACGGGTAGGCGCCGTGGTCGCACATGTACTCGTGGGCGACCGCGTCCAGCGCGTCCGTGGTGACGCCGGGCGCGATCAGCTCGGCCGCAGCGGCCATCGCCCGGGCGGCGATCCCACCGGCGATCCGCATCTTCTCGATGGTCTCGGCGGTCTGCACCTCGGGCCCGGTGTACGCCGCCGGGGCGGGCCTGCCGACGTACTCGGGGCGCGCGATGTGCGCCGGGACCTTGCGGGTGGGGGACTGGATGCCGGGAACGAGTGCCATGGCGGCGAGTCTAGTTGGCGGGGCCGCGGCGCCGTGGCCGGTACAGCGGCGCCGGGGCCGGTACCGCGGCGGGCGCCGGCGGGGTCCGGGTGTGCGGACGGCGCCGGGGCGGGGAATGATCGGGACGACGCGACGCCGCACCGGGAACGCGAGCCGCGACCGCAGACACGGAGGTGACCACACCATGCCCCTGGGATTCCGCCGCAACAAGCCGACCGGCCTGCCCGGCGAGTGGTTCTACTGCATCAAGCACGGCAAGGTCGAGGAGGGCCCGGAGTGCCCGGCGAAGGACCGCCTCGGCCCGTACGCCACCCGCGAGGAGGCGGCGCACGCGCTGGAGACCGCCGAGCTGCGCAACCGGGAGTGGACGAACGACCCGCGCTGGAACGACAAGCCCGAGGACGAGCGGGGGAAGTGAGCCAGGGGGAGCGGGGGCGGTGACGGGGGGAGCGGCGGGTCAGGACGCGCCCGCCGCCTGCTCCGCCGCGGCCCCCTCGGCGGCCTCCCGTTCCGCCGCCGCCCGCTCGTGCTCGGCGCGGACGGCGGCCGCGTTCGGGTCGGTGCGGTCGTCGTAGGAGAGCAGCCGCGGCAGCGCGGTGGCCAGGGCCAGTACGCCCACCACGCAGGCGACGCCGCCGATCCACACCGAGGCCCGGACGCCGACCACCCCGGCCATGCCGCCCGCCCGGACCTGGCCGAGCTGCGGCCCGACCGAGTAGCTGAGCAGCTCGACGCCGGCCATCCGGCCGCGCAGCTCGTCCGGGATCGACTGGTTCCACAGCGTGGAGCGGGCGATGCCGCTGACCTCGTCGGCGCCGCCGGCCAGGGCCAGGCAGAGCAGCACCGGCCAGACCGAGTCGGCCAGGCCCGCCAGCGCGATCGCGGCGCCCCAGCCGAGCGCGGCGGCCAGCAGCAGCCGGCCGTGGCGGTGCACCCGGGACGTCCAGCCGCTGGTCACCGAGACGAGTATGGCGCCGACCGCCGAGGCGGCGTACATCGGGCCGAGCGCCCAGTCGGCGTGCAACTCGGAGGCCAGGAACGGGAAGATCGCGACCGGGAAGGCGAACAGCATGGCGCACAGGTCGATCGCGTAGGTGCCCAGCAGGTCCTTGCGGCTCCAGGCGTACCGGATCCCGGTGAGCACGGCCCGCACCGAGGGCTTCTCGGCGCCGGTCGGCGGCGGGACGGCGCGGATCCGGGCGAGCAGCAGCAGCGAGGCGCCGAAGGTGGCGATGTCCAGCGCGTAGGCGGTCTGCACCCCGGCGAACGTCACCACGACGCCCGCCAGCGCCGGGCCGGCCACCGAACCGACGTTGCGGTAGAGCGAGTTGAGGGCGAAGGCGGCGGCCAGCTGATCGTGTCGCACGACCCGCGGGGTGAGCGCGTCCAGTGACGGGCGCTGCAGGCCGTCGGCGGCGGCGACCAGGGCGGCCACCAGGTAGACCGGCCACAGCACCGGCGTCGGCAGCAGTGCGTTGACCAGCAGCAGCACGCTCAGCAGGCCGAGGGCGGCCTCGGAGAACAGCACCAGCCTGCGGCGGTCCAGGGCGTCGGCGAGGGCGCCGCCCCAGAGGCCGAAGACGATCAGCGGGACCAGCTCGAAGGCACCGACCAGGCCGACCGCGAAGGAGGAGCCGGTCAGGTCCTTGATCTGCAGCGGCACGGCGACGTAGGTGAGGAAGCTGCCGAAGCTGGTGACACAGCCGGAGAGCCAGAGCAGGCGGAAGTCCCGCGAGGAGCGCCAGGGGGAGAGGTCGGGGATGACCGCGCGCAGCAGGGAGCTCGCCCGACCGTTCGGGGGTGGGTCGGCGTCGTTCACGAGCGACCATCCTGACGGGGCGTTCGGCCGGGCCGCAACGCATTTTCGCGGCCGGGTCCTGTGGACGTGCCGTCACCGGTGCCCTACCAGCGGTTGATCGTCGGCCCCGCCGTGAGCCGACCGGCCAGCGCCGCCAGCCGTTCCAACGCGGCCGAGCGCCGTGCGGGCCGCTGCCCGGCGGCGGCGCTGACCAGGTGCTGGGCCAGGTCGAACGGTTCCTCCTCGGCCGTGCCGACGGCCAGCCGCCGGTGCGCGAGCCCGGCCAGCTCACCGAGTCCGGCCGGCTCACCGGGCCCGCCCGACTCGCCGAGTCCGCCCGACTCGCCGAACCCCGCCGGGCCGCCGGGCCCGGTGCCGTCCAGCGCCAGCACCGTCGCGCCGTGCCGGCGGGCGTCGTGCACCCGCTCCAGCAGCACCTCCCCGGCCGCCGCCGGGGCGACCACCAGGACGGTCGCCCCCCGCCCGGCCTCGGTCAGCCGGCGCAGGCCGTGCGCCAGATGGGCCGGAGCCTGCGCCGGGACCCGGTGCCGCAGCAGGGTCGGGGCCAGCCGGGGCACGGCCGACCAGGCGGCCTCGTCCTGCAAGTGGGCGGCCAGGTGCCACGGTTCGTACGCCTCGGTGCCGACCAGCAGCAGCCCGTCCGCGCCCCGCCGGGAGACCGCCCGCCGCAGCTCACCGGCGAAGCCGCCGACGGCCTCCAGCCAGCCCGTCCCGGCCAGTTGCTCCCGTAGTGCCGAAACTCTCACCGCGTCCATGGCGGACAGGATGACGCGAGGGGCCCCGGGTTTGACAGGATCAGCCCATGACTTCCCTCGATTCAGCGACAAACCCGGCCCATGACCTGCCGGACGTCTCGCAGCTCGTGGTCGGCGTGCTCGGCGGCACCGGCGACCAGGGGCGGGGGCTGGCCCTGCGGCTGGCCAAGGCCGGCCAGCAGGTGATCATCGGATCGCGCGACGCTGCCCGCGCGCAGGCCTCCGCGGAGGCGATCGGCCACGGCGTGCGCGGCGCGGACAACGCCGCCACCGCCCGGGAGAGCGACGTCGTGATCGTCGCGGTGCCCTGGGACGGCCACGCCGCCACGCTCACCGCGCTCCGCGAGGAGCTGGCCGGCAAGATCGTGGTGGACTGCGTCAACCCGCTGGGCTTCGACAAGCAGGGTGCCTACGCGCTCGTCCCGGAGGAGGGCAGCGCCGCCCAGCAGGCCGCCGCCCTGCTGCCGGACTCCCGGGTGACCGCCGCCTTCCACCACCTGTCGGCGGTGCTGCTCCAGGACGAGTCGATCGAGCGGATCGACACCGACGTCATGGTGCTCGGCGAGGAGCGGGCCGCCACCGACACCGTGCAGGCGCTGGCCGGCCGGATCCCCGGCATGCGCGGCGTCTTCGCCGGCCGGCTGCGCAACGCGCACCAGGTGGAGTCGCTGGTGGCCAACCTGATCTCGGTCAACCGCCGCTACAAGGCCCACGCGGGTCTGCGGATCACCGACGTCTGATCACCGCTCCGATTCCCGTCCGACCACCGGCTCGCCGGCCTCACCCCTGGACCCGGTCCGGAGGTGAGGTCGGCGACAATGGAGGCCGTCCGTCCACCGGCCCCAGGAGTCTGCCGCCATGCCCCGCACGTCCCTCCTCGCCTCGATCGTCGCCGTTCTCGCGCTGGCCGCCGCCGTGGTCTCCGCGGTCCAGGGCTGGTGGATCGGCCTCATCTGGCTCCCGATGGCGGGCATCGCCAGCAATGTGCTCTGGATGAACCTGCGCCGGGAGAAGCTGACCCGGGCCGCCGCCGAGCAGTCCTGAGCCCCGGCCCTGAGTCCCGGCCCTGAGCCCCGGCCCCGAACCCGCTCAGTTCTTCCAGAACGTGAACAGCTCGTGGCCCACCTGCGCGTAGGCGCGGTCGACCCCCAGCAGCTCCATCACGCCGTACACGGCCTCGAAGAACCAGTGGTTCACCTCCGGCTGCCAGAGCAGCGCGAAGACGGCCAGCATGCCGTACGGCGCGAACGGCTCGATCGCCCGCCGGGTCTTGTGCGACAGCCAGGGCTCGACGATCCCGTAGCCGTCCAGGCCGGGCACCGGCAGCAGGTTGAGCAGGGTCGCGCTCAGCTGCAGCATGCCGAGGAAGCCCAGCGCGAGCGCGAACGGTGAGACGTTCAGCTCGATGCCGTTCCAGTCCGCGCGCACCGAGGGGTTGTCGAGCCAGCCCGCGCCGACCGGGATCAGCAGCAGTACGGCCGCCAGCAGGTTCACCAGTGGTCCGGCGGCCGAGATCAGGCTGTGCTTGAGCCGCCCCTGCACCCGGTGCCGCTCGATCCAGACCGCGCCGCCGGGCAGGCCGATGCCGCCGAGCAGCACGAAGACGATCGGCAGCACGAAGCTGAGCAGCGCGTTGGCGTACTTGAAGGGGTTGAGGGTCAGGTACCCCTTGGCGCCGACCGAGATGTCGCCGCCGTGCAGCGCGGTGCGCGCGTGCGCGTACTCGTGCAGGCAGAGCGAGACCATCCAGCCCGCCACCACGAACAGGAAGATTCCGAACCGCATGTTGCCGTAACCCTGGTAGACGGCCACGGCGGAGGTGACGAGGATCGCGAGCAGCGCCCAGAACACCGGACTGATCCGGCGGTCCTCGCTGCGGGAGCGCTGCGTGGCGGCGAAGGTCATGGTGTGGGTGCTCCGGTGGTCGGGGTCGCATGGGGACTGGGCAGAGGCCGATCATGCCGGGCGCGCCCGCGGCGGACAAGCCGCCCCGGGTGAACGTAGGGAACCGCGCACCGGTTCCTGCGCGGCCGCGGAATCAGGGTCCGGTCAGGGTAAGGGGCAGGACAAATCCGAGTGGGCGGCGGCGCCGATCCACCAGAATGGTGCAGTGCACTACGGCATCCTCGGTACCACCACCGCCCACCACGACGACGGCACCCCGGTCCCGCTCGGCGGCGCCCGGCTGCGCGCGCTGCTCGCCGCGCTGGCCCTGCGGCAGGGGCGGCCGGTGCCGGCCGACCTGCTGGTCGACGAGGTGTGGGACGCCGAGCCGCCGCAGGACTCCTCCGCGGCGCTGCAGACCCTGGTCGGCCGGCTGCGCCGCACCATCGGCCGCGACCGGGTGGGCTCCGGCCCGGCCGGCTACTGGCTGACCGACCCGGTGACCGACCTCGCCGAGTTCCAGCGGCTGGCCACCGAGGGCCGCGGGGCGCTGGAGCGGGGTGACCACGCCGAGGCCGCCGAGCGGCTGCGGGCCGCGCTCGCGCTGTGGCGCGGCCCGGCGCTCGCCGACCTGCCGGACCGCACCGGCCCGGCCACCCGGCTGGAGGCGCAGCGCGAGGAGGTCCGCCGGCACCGGATCACCGCCGACCTCGGCCTCGGCCGGGCCGCCGACCTGGTGGCCGAGCTCGCCGAGCTGTGCGAGCGGCAGCCGCTGGACGAGTCGCTGCAGTACCTGATGGTGCGGGCGCTGCACGAGAGCGACCGGACGGCGGAGGCGCTGCGCCACTACGAGCGCACCCGGCGCGCGCTGGCGGAGGAGCTCGGCGTCGACCCGGGCCGTCCGCTGCAGTCCCTCCACGCCGAGCTGCTGGCCCCCGTCGACGCCCCCGCCCCCGCACCGGTGGCCGCCGCGCCCGCGCCCTCCGCCCCGGTGCCGCCGGCCCGCGCCGCGGGCAACCTGCGCGGCCGGCTCACCAGTTTCGTCGGCCGGGAGAGCGACCTGGCCGCCCTGCGCTCGAAGCTGGCCGCCAGCCGGCTGGTCACCCTCACCGGCCCCGGTGGCTCCGGCAAGACCCGGCTCTCGGTCGAGGCCGGCCGCCTGGAGCAGGGCGCCGGGCACTGGCCGGACGGCGTCTGGCTGGCCGAGCTGGCCCCGCTGGAGCGCCCGGAGGCGGTGCCCGGCGCGGTGGTCTCGGCGCTCGGCCTGCGCGAGACCGTCCTGCACACCAGCGGCAGCATGGTCGCCGACGTGATCGACTCCCGCACCGACGACCCGGTGCGCCGGCTGGTCGAGTTCTGCGGGCACCGCCGGATGCTGATCGTCCTGGACAACTGCGAGCACCTGATCCAGTCCGCCGCCGACCTGGCCGAGACCCTGCTCACCGAGTGCCCCGGCCTGACCGTGCTGGCCACCAGCCGCGAGCCGCTGGGCGTGCCGGGGGAGACCGTGCTGCCGGTGGAGCCGCTGCCCGACCCGGTGGCGCTGCGGCTGCTGGCCGAGCGGGCCGCCGCCGCCCGCCCCGGCTTCGACCCGCGCAGCGACCCGGAGGCCTGCGCCGAGATCTGCCGCCGGCTGGACGGCCTGCCGCTCGCCATCGAACTGGCCGCCGCCCGGCTGCGGGTGATGACGGCCCGGCAGATCGCCGACCGGCTGGACGGCCGGTTCGCCCTGCTCACCGCCGGCAGCCGCACCCTGCTGCCGCGTCAGCAGACGCTGCGCGCGGTGGTCGACTGGAGCTGGGACCTGCTGGGCAAGCAGGAGCGCGCGGTGCTGCGCCGGCTGGCGGTGTTCGCCGGCGGCTGGACGCTGGAGTCGGCCGAGGCGGTCTGCGCGGACGGCACCGAGGTGCCCGGCGAGGACGTCGCGGACCTGCTGCTCTCGCTGGTCGACAAGTCCCTGCTGGTCGCCGACCTGGACGGGGACGGCCCGCCGCGCTACCGGATGCTGGAGACCATCCACGAGTACGCGGTCGAGCGGCTGGCCGAGGAGGGGGAGACCGGGGAGACCGAGGGGCGGCACGTCCGGCACTTCCGCGAGCTGGTCCGCACCGCCGAGCTGAACGTGCACGGCCCGGCGCAGCTGCACTGGCTGGCGGTGCTGGAGCGGGAGCACGACAACATCCGGACCGCGCTGCGCCGCGCCGTCGACCGCCGGGACGAGGACGGGGCCCTGGTACTGGCGCTGGGCATGAGTTGGTACTGGTCGCTGCGCGGCTACAGCCGGGAGGCCCGCGGCTGGTACGAGGCGGTGCTGGAGATAGGCCCGGACCCGTTCGGCCCGGACGCCCTCACGCTGCCGCTGGACCGGCGGGTGCTGGAGTACCCGTCGCCGATGCCGCCGGAGGTGGCCGCCGAGGCCCGCCGGGCGGTGGTCATCTTCCGGCTGGTCAGCCTGTTCGAGGGCAACCTGGACGTGCTGGCCGATCCGGACGCGGTCGGCACCGCCCGGAAGGTCATCGCGGCCTACCGGCCGGACCTGCCGCAGGCCTACCGCTTCCCCGGGCTGATGAGGGTCTTCGGCACCTTCCTGGTCGGGGAGCTGGACGCCGTGAAGGACCTGATGGACGAGGCGGTGGAGGGCTGCCGGCGGCACGGCAGCCCCAGCGACCTGGCGTTCATCCTCCAGATCCGGGCCAAGATGATGAACGACTGGCCGGACGGCGCGGAGCAGAGCACCGTGGACGGCGAGGAGTCGCTGGAGCTGTACCGGCGCTCCGGCGACCTGTGGGGGATGTCCCAGGCGCTGGCCGCGCGCGGCGAGTCGCTGGCCAACCAGGGGCGTTCGGCGGAGGCCGTCGAGGCGTACCGGCGGGCGATCGAGCTGGCCGAGGAGCTGGGGGCGCCGCAGGAGGTGCCGATGCTCCGGGTGCACCTGGGCCTGGCGATGCTGGACGAGGACCTGGACGAGGGGGAGCGCCGGATCCGCGAGGCACTGGCGGAGATCCGGCCGGGCGAGAACCAGGCGACCAACGGCGCGCTGCTCTTCGGGCACCTGATGCTCTGCGGCATCCGGGCCCAGCGCGGCGAGCACGCGGCGGCGCTGGGCGAGCTGGACGAGCTGCGCTGGACGCGGGTCGGCGGGTTCGCCCCGGACGTGGTGGGCGGGATGCTGACCGTCACCCGGGGCTGGGTCACCGCACGCGCCGGCGACCCGGAGCGCGGGCTCGACCTGGTCGACGAGGGGCGGGAGCTGCTGCGCGCGATGCCGCACAGCGCGGGCGGGTTCATCGAGCAGATGTCGGTGATGCTGCTGCCGCCGGTGATCGGGGTGCTGGAGGCCTTCGCCCTGCGCGACGGGGACCTGGACGCGGCCCGCCGGGCCGCCGTGCTGTTCGGTGCGCACGCCGGGATGAACGGGCCGCGCGGCGGCTACCTCGACCGGGTGGAACGCGAGCGGGCCGAGGAGAGCCTGCGCGGTCTGCTCGGTGACGCGGTGTTCGAGGCGGCCCTCGTCGAGGGGCGCGGGCTGTCCGTGCTGGAGGCCAGCGCGCTGCTCGACCGGCTGCTCGACTGACCGGGGCGCCGGCCGCCCGGCCACGGCTCAGGTCCGCTTGCGGAAGCGGGCGACGGCGAGCGGTGCGAAGACCGCGGTGACGCCGACCGACCAGGCCAGCACGACGAGCGTCGGGTGCGCGACGGCGCCCTGGCCGTTCATCAGCGCCCGGCAGGCGTCGGCCAGCGCGGACAGCGGGTTCACCTTGGTGAAGGCCTGCAGCCAGCCGGGCATGGTGTCGGTCGGGGCGAAGATCGAGCTGCCGAACTGCATCGGCATCAGCACCAGCATGGCGACTCCCTGGACGGCCTGGGCACTGCGCAGGGCCATGCCGAGCAGCATCGAGATCCAGACGATCGACATGCCGAACACCAGGGACAGGCCGATCGCCGCCAGCAGCTCCAGCACGCCGCCCTTCAGCTCGAAGCCGAGGATCAGCGAGAACACGATCAGGATGCTGAAGGACAGCATGGCGCGGCAGGTCTCCGCCGCGATCTTGGACAGCAGCACCGAGGAGCGGCCGATCGGCAGGGTGCGGAAGCGGTCCATCACGCCGGTCTGGAAGTCGCTGTTGAGGCCGGTGCCGACGGCCATCGCCAGGGTGAGCCCGGTCTGCCCGAGCAGGCCGGGGATCATGTACTGCTTGTAGGCGTCCTGGCCGCCGGAGATGGCGCCGCCGAAGACGTAGACGAACAGCACCGTGAAGATGATCGGCATCAGGACGGCGTCGAACATCGACTCCGGGTCGGCCTTGATCCGCATCAGGTTGCGGCGGGTCAGCGCGCCGACGTGCCGCAGGTGGCCGGCCAGGCCGATCCCGGTGTCCTCGGCCCGGACGGGGGCGAGCGTGGCGGTGGTCATGCGACGGGCTCCTTGGCGAGGCTGGGGGCGGTGTCCGCGCTCGCGGGACGGTCCGCGGGCTTGCCGGTGATGGCGAGGAAGACCTCGTCGAGGCTGGGCAGCTTGGTGTCGATGCCGGCGACCGCGAAGCCGCGGGTGCCGAGCACGCCGATCACGGTGGTCAGCTGCTCGTCGGCGGTGATCGGTACCGAGAGCAGGCCGGTGTCGGCGGAGAAGGTCGCGCCGACGCCGGTGTCCTGCAGGCAGCGGGCCATCTCGGGCAGCTCGGCCGGGTGCGCCGGGCGGACCTGCAGGGTCCGGCCGCCGACCTGGGCCTTGAGCTCGGATATGCCGCCGGCCGCGATGACCCGGCCGCGGTCGATGACGGTCAGCTCGCCCGCGAGCTGCTCGGCCTCCTCCATGTACTGGGTGGTGAGCAGCACGGTGGAGCCCTCGGCGACCATCCGCTGCACCTCGTCCCAGACCTCGTTGCGGGTGCGCGGGTCGAGGCCGGTGGTGGGCTCGTCCAGGTACAGCACCCGGGGGCGGCCGATCATCGAGGCGGCCAGGTCGAGGCGTCGGCGCATGCCGCCGGAGTAGGTCTTGGCGGGCCGCTTGGCGGCCTCGGTGAGCGAGAAGCGCTCCAGCAGCTCGGTGGCGCGGGCCTTGGCGTCCCGGCGGGAGAGGTCGAGCAGCCGGCCGATGAGGTAGAGGTTCTCGTAGCCGGAGAGCAGTTCGTCGACCGAGGCGTACTGGCCGGTGAGGCCGATGGTGCGGCGCAGCTGCTTGGGCTGGCGCAGCACGTCGTAGCCGCCGACGAAGGCGGTGCCGGCGTCGGGCTTGATCAGCGTGGACAGGACGCGGACCAGGGTGGTCTTGCCCGCGCCGTTGGGGCCGAGGACTCCGAGGACGGTGCCTTCGCGCACGGTGAGGTCGACCCCGTCGAGCGCCTTGGTGGTGCCGAAGTGCTTGACGATGCCGTGGACCTCGACGGCGTTCCCCGCGGCGGGCCCCCGGTCGTTCGGGGCGGTGGAGATTCGTGTCATGCCCCACAGACTGTCCGACCCGGCTGTCAGCCCGCTGTCAGCGGGTGTGCCGGTACGGGGGCCGACCGGCGGTCCGCTGTCACGCGGCTGTCGGTCCGCTGTCGCGCGGGCCGTCACGCGGGCTGTCGTCGGGGCCCGGCCGCGGTCCGGACCCCGACGACGGTGCGCGTCAGTGGAAGGTGTGCTCCGGCGCGGGGAAGGCCCCGCCGCGCACGTCCTCGGCGAACGCGCGGGCGGCGCCGCCGAGGACGGCCCGCAGGTCGGCGTACTGCTTGACGAACTTGGGCACCCGGCCGGCGGTCATCCCGGCGAAGTCGGTCCAGACCAGCACCTGGGCGTCGCAGTCCGCACCGGCGCCGATGCCGACGGTGGGGATGGCGAGTTGCTCGGTGACCTGCTGGGCCAGCTCGGCGGGCACCGCCTCCAGGACGACGGCGAAGGCGCCGGCCTGCTGCACCGCCTTGGCGTCGCGCAGCAGCTGGTGGGCGGCCTCGTCGCCGCGGCCCTGGACGGGGTAGCCGCCGAGCGCGTGCACGGACTGCGGGGTGAGCCCGACGTGGGCCATCACCGGGACGCCGGCCTCGACCAGCAGCTCGATCGAGCGGGCGCTGCGCTCGCCGCCCTCCAGCTTGACCGCGCCGACCCCGGCCTCCTTCATCAGCCGGGCCGCGTTGCGCATCGCCTGGGCCGGGGACTCCTGGTACGAGCCGAACGGCAGGTCGGCGACGATCATGGCCCGCTCGGTGCCGCGGACGACGGCGGCGGCGAGCATCACCATCTGATCCATGGTCACCGGCACGGTGGTCTCGTAGCCGAGGTGGCAGTTGCCGGCGGAGTCGCCGACCAGCAGGACGGGGGTGCCGGCCTCGTCGAAGACGCCGGCGGTGAGGGCGTCGTAGGCGGTCAGCATCGACCACTTCTCCCCGCGCTGCTTGGCGGCGGCGAGGTCGCGGACGGTGACGCGGCGGTTGGTGACCCCACCGTAGAGGGTGGTGGTCGTCGCCGCCCGGTTCTGGGCAGGCGAAGGCGAAGAAGCGTTCATCGAACGGGCTCCTGAAAGGTTGTCGTCTCGTGGCGCCGTGCGGCGTCCCCGGATCACCTCCATGCTTGCACGGCCCGGCGCGGGTGCAAAAGGGGCGGAGGCCGTTCCGCTTGCCCGGGCGGCCCCGGTGGGCCGGGTGGTCTTTGCCACGGCTTTACGATACGGATTCGTCTCGTATCGAAAATGCCGCTACCCTGACCGCAGGGGGGTTACGAGACGATCGCGGCTCGAAATTCCCGCCAGTGCCACGCCGTACCACGACGGGAAGAACCCATGACCACCGCCGCCGCGCCACCCCGTGTGCCGGAAGCCATCCACCGCCGCCGCTGGGCGATCCTGTGCACCCTGGTGCTCGCCCTGCTCGTCGTCGTGCTCGACAACTCGATCCTCAACGTCGCGATGAAGACCATCGCGTCCCCGGCGCCCACCGGCATCGGCGCCAGCCAGAGCGACCTGGAATGGTCGATCAACTCCTACACCCTGGTCTTCGCCGGACTGCTCTTCACCTCCGGCCTGCTCGGCGACCGGTTCGGCCGCAAGCGGGCGCTGCTGGCCGGCATGGCCGTCTTCGGCCTCGCCTCGCTGCTCTCCGCGCTCGCCGGCACGCCGGGCGAGCTGATCGGCTACCGCGCGCTGATGGGCGTCGGCGGCGCGCTGGCCATGCCGGCCACGCTCGCCATCATCATGAACGTCTTCGAGCGCTCCGAGCAGCCCAAGGCGATCGGCATCTGGGCCGGCGCCGTCGGCCTGGCCATCGCGATCGGCCCGATCACCGGGGGACTGCTGATCGAGCACTTCTGGTGGGGCTCGATCTTCCTGGTCAACGTGCCGATCGTGGTCGTGGCGCTGATCGCGATGGCGGTGCTGGTCCCCGAGTCCAAGGACCCCAACCCGGGCCGGATGGACCCGGTCGGCGTGCTGCTGTCCATCATCGGCCTGGTCGCGCTGATCTTCGGCATCATCAAGGGCGGCGAGCTGGCCGACTTCACCGCCGTCGAGGCCTGGGGCCCGGTGCTGGTCGGTCTGGCGGCACTGACCGCCTTCGTGCTCTTCGAGCGCCGCACCGCCCACCCCGCGCTGGACATCGGCTGGTTCCGCAACAAGGTGTTCAGCGCCTCGGTGGTCGTGGTCGGCGTGGTCTTCTTCGCGCTGATGGGCGTCTCGTTCTTCGGCGTCTTCTACACCCAGAGCGTGCGCGGCTACAGCGCGCTGCAGGCCGGCGTGCTGATGCTGCCGCTGGCCGCCGCCCAGCTGGTGTTCGCCCCGCGCGCCCGGTTGGTGGTCGACCGCTTCGGCATCCGCGCCACCTGCGCCGTCGGCATGCTGTCCATCGCGGCCGGCTTCCTCGGCTACCTGCTGCTGGACGCCGCCACCCCGATCTGGGTGCTGGTCGTGCTCGGCCTGCTGATGGGCACCGGCATGGCACACGTCATGCCGCCGATCACCGTCGCGATCATGGGCTCGCTGCCCCGCGAGAAGGCGGGCGCCGGCTCGGCGGTCAACAACACCTTCCGCCAGGTCGGCGGCTCGCTCGGCGTCGCGGTGCTCGGCGCGGTGCTCTCCACCGTCTACCGCGACGGGATGTCCGACAAGCTCGCCCAGCTGCCCGCTCCGGAGCTGCGGGAGAAGGCCGGCGAGTCGCTGGAGGCCACCCTGGCCGTCGCCGCCCGGCTCGGCGACCGCGGCAAGGAGCTGATCGGCCCGGCCAACGACTCCTTCCTCAACGCCATGCACGTGGTGGCCGGGCTCTCCGCCGCGATCACCGTCGGCGGCGCGCTGATCGCCTGGTTCCTGCTGCCCGGCAAGGCCCCGGCCGACGGTTCCGCCGGCGGCTCCGCCGCGGCGCCGGGCGGGCGGGCGGACACGGCGGCGCGCAAGACGGCGGCCGCGGAAGCCTGACCCGCGACCGCGCTGAGCGAGAATGGGGCCCTGGCACCGGGAACCCGCCGGTGACGGGGCCCACGAGCGCGTGCGACCCCCGCCCTCCCTCGGGCGGGGGCCCACAACCGGGAGATGTGAGATGAAGACCGAGCCGACGGCCGTGCCGTCCTGCACGGGCCCGCGCCGGGGCAGGCCCCGCAGCGAGGCCGCCGAGCAGGCGATCTTCGCCGCCGTCGAGGAGCTGATGACGGACGGCACCAGCCTGTCCGAGCTGACCATCGAGGGCATCGCCACCGCCGCCGGCGTGGGCAAGGCCACCATCTACCGGCGCTGGCCCAACAAGGAGGCGCTGCTGGTCGACATGGTCAGCAGGCTGGAGGAGCCGTTGCCCGCCGCCACCGGCTCGATCCGCGGCGACCTGGTCGCGATGATCGAGTACATGCGGCTGCGCGGGCTCGCCAAGCGCTCCCGCTGGGTGCTCAAGGCGGCGCTCGGCCAGATGCAGAGCTGGCCCGAGCTGAACGCCGCCTACCGCGAACGGGTGATCCTGCCGCGCCGGGAGGCCGCCCGGGACGTCATCCGCCGGGGCGTCGCCGAGGGCGAGCTGCGCGCCGACCTCGACGAGGAACTGCTCGGCGACCTGCTGATCGGCCCGATCCTGGCCCGCAGCATCCTGTGGGACGACTCCGACCTGGACGACCCGGAGCTGGCCGAGCGGATGGTCGACGCGCTGCTGGCCGGCCTGGCCGGCCCGGCCCTGCGCCCCGTTCCCGCCTGACCCCCCGTCGGCCCGGCCCCTTCTCCGGCAGCCCGAACTCCCCTTCCCCGGGCCGCCCCGTGCAGTGGCCTGGCTCACCAACCGGGCCACGCCGGAACCCCGGTCCACCGGCCGGACGTCTGTCCCGGCATAGGCTGAGCCGGGAATCCGACCAAACCCGCACCAGTCCGGCATGCCCTCCGCCCGCCCGGCGGCGGCCCGCGCCGGACCGGCGGCGGCACGGGCGGACGGCGCGAACGACGGGAGCCACGGCATGGCGCAGGCGGACAGGGCGGACCGGGTGTCCACGGCGGAGGCCGGCGACCCGGGATCCGGCCGGCGCCCCGCGGCCGGGTTCCTCGGCGTGCGGGGCTGGGGCCGGGACGCCCGGGGCGCCACCGCCTGGCGGCGCGGTCTGCTGATCGCCGCGGCGGCCCTGCTCGTCGGCGCCGTGATGGCCTTCCACGCCGAGGTGCCCAACAGCACCGGCAACCTCGGCAGCCTGCTGGAGACCTTCCTGCCGTGGGTGGGCCTGGCCGTGCCGGTGCTGCTGGTGCCCGCCCTGCTGCGCCGCTCCGCCACCGCGCTGCTCGCGCTGCTGGTGCCGTTGGTGATCTGGACCGACATGTTCGGCGGCGCGCTCACCGACAAGAGCGGCGGCGCCGGCGACTTCACGGTGGTCAGCCACAACGTGGCCGCCGCCAACGAGGACCCGCAGGGCACCGTCCGGATGCTGGAGAAGTCCGGCGCGCAGATCGTCGCGCTCCAGGAGCTGGCCGGCCGGCCGCTGCGCGCCTACGAGTCCGGGCTGGCCGACAGCTACCCGTACCACGCGGTGGAGGGCACCGTCGGGCTCTGGTCCAAGTACCCGATCGGCGACGTCCGGGTGGTGGACATCAAGATGGGCTGGACCAGGGCGTTCCGGGCCGAGGTCGGCACCCCGCAGGGGCCGGTCGCGGTGTACGTCGCGCACCTGCCGTCGGTCCGGCTCAGGGCCGAGGGCGGCTTCACCGTCGACCAGCGCGGCGTCAGTGCCCAGGCGCTCGGCGACGCGATCGAGGCCGAGCCGGTGAAGAAGGTGCTGCTGCTCGGCGACCTCAACGGCACCATGAACGACCGCAGCCTGGCGCCGGTCACCTCGCAGATGCGCTCGGCCCAGGGCGCGGCCGGCGACGGCTTCGGCTTCAGCTGGCCGGCGACCTTCCCGATGGCCCGGATCGACCACATCATGAGCAAGGGCGGACTGCGGCCCACCGACTCCCGGACCCTGGAGCGGGACGGCAGCGACCACCTCGCGGTGGCCGCCACCTACCGCTACCAGTGACGGCGCGCGCTCCGGTCAGCCGCGGCGCCACCGGTTGGTGATCGGCAGCCGGCGGTCCCGGCCGAAGCCCTTGACCGAGATCTTCGGGCCCGGCGGGTACTGCCGCCGCTTGTACTCGGCGGTGTCCACCAGCCGCACCACCCGGTCCACCACGGCCGGGTCGAAGCCCGCCGCCACGATCGCGTCCCGGCCCTGGTCGCCCTCGACGTACAGGTCGAGCACGGTGTCCAGCAGGTCGTAGTCGGGCAGCGAGTCGGTGTCCTTCTGGTCCGGCCGCAGCTCGGCGGACGGCGGCTTGGAGATGGTGTTCTCCGGGATCGGCGGCACCTCGCCGAGTCGCTCGGCCTCCTCGTTGCGCCAGCGGGCCAGCCGGAAGATCAGCGACTTGTAGACGTCCTTGATCGGGCCGAACGCGCCGACCGAGTCGCCGTACAGGGTCGAGTAGCCGACCGCCAGCTCGCTCTTGTTGCCGGGCGCGAGCACGATGTGCCCCTCCTGGTTGGAGATCGCCATCAGCAGGGTGCCGCGCAGCCGGGACTGCAGGTTCTCCTCGGCCAGGCCGGTCAGCTCGGTGGCCGCCATGTAGGCGTCGAACATCGGGGCGATCGGCACGGTGCGGAAGTTCAGCCCGGTGCGGTGGGCCAGCTCGGCCGCGTCGTCCCGGGAGTGCTGCGAGGAGTAGCGGCTCGGCATCGAGACGCAGTACACGTTCCCGGCGCCGAGCGCGTCCACCGCGAGGGCGGCCACCACGGCCGAGTCGATGCCGCCGGACAGGCCGATCAGCACCGAGCGGAAGCCGTTCTTGCGGACGTAGGCCCGGGTGCCGGAGACCAGCGCCGACCAGATCTCCGCCTCGTCGCTCAGCCGCGGCGCCACCCCGGCGGACAGCGGCGCGGCGGGCGCCGGGCCCGGCTCGCCGCCCAGCTCGGCGCGGACCAGGTGCAGGCCGTCGGCGAGCAGCAGCCCGTCGGTGTGGTCGCTGCTGGCGGCCGGCAGGTCGAGGTCCAGCACCAGCAGGTGCTCCTCGAACTGCGGCGAGCGGGCCAGCACCTCGCCGTCCGGGGCGACCACGATCGAGTCGCCGTCGAAGACCAGCTCGTCCTGGCCGCCGACCATGTTCACGTACGCGAGCGCGCAGCCCGCCTCGGCGGCCCGGCGGCGGACCAGCTCCAGCCGGGCGTCGTCCTTGTTCCGCTCGTACGGCGACCCGTTGATCACCAGCAGCAGGCCGGCCCCGGCCTCGCGGGCGGCGGTCACCCGGCCGCCGTCCTGCCAGATGTCCTCGCAGATCGCCAGCGCGATGTCCACCCCGTTCAGCCGCAGCACCGGCAGCTGGTCGCCGGGGACGAACCAGCGGTACTCGTCGAACACGCCGTAGTTCGGCAGGTGGTGCTTGGCGAACCGGGTGGCCACCTCGCCGCCGAACAGCACCGCGGCGCAGTTCTGCGGGGAGCCGGCCGGCCGGCCGAACCGCGGCGACGCCTGCTCCGAACGGCCGAGGTACCCGACCACGACGGGCACCCCGCCGAGCCCCTCCGCGGCGAGCCGCGCGGCCAGCTCGACCAGCCCGGCCCGCGACGCCTCGACGAAGGAGCGACGCAGCGCGAGGTCCTCGACCGGGTACCCGGTCAGGGCCATCTCGGGGAACGCGACCAGCTGGGCACCGGCCTCCACGGCCTGCTTGGTCCAGTGCACCACCTCATCGCTGTTGCGTGCGATGTCACCGACCCACGGGTCGGTCTGGCAGAGGGCGAGACGGAGATTGGGCATGCCACCGAGTCTAATCGTCGATCTGACGCAATGTCTCGGCCGGGGGGTGCCGTGCGCCGGTCGGTGCTCCCCTCCCCGGCTCCCGGCGGCCGGAGGGATCCACCGGGGCCGGCGGTGAACCCCTCCGGGCCGGAGGGACGAGGCCGTCCCCCGGGGGGCATCCCCGGCTCGATCCGCCATGATGGGCGTAACACGGGCGTAAAGAGCAGAGGTGAGACTGTCCCCATGGGCAAGCAGCAGGAGTTCGTGCTTCGGACGCTCGAAGAGCGTGACATCCGGTTCGTCCGGCTCTGGTTCAGCGATGTCCTGGGGTTCCTGAAGTCGGTCGCGGTGGCGCCGGCCGAGCTGGAGCAGGCGTTCGAGGAGGGCATCGGTTTCGACGGCTCGGCGATCGAGGGGTTCGCCCGGGTCTACGAGTCCGACATGATCGCCAAGCCGGACCCGACCACCTTCCAGATCCTGCCGTGGCGCTCGGAGACCCCGGGCACCGCCCGGATGTTCTGCGACATCCTGATGCCGGACGGCTCGCCCTCCTACGCCGACCCGCGGTTCGTGCTGAAGCGCACCCTGGAGAAGGCCTCCGCCCAGGGCTTCACCTTCTACACCCACCCCGAGATCGAGTTCTTCCTGCTGAAGAACCTGCCCGGCGACGGCACCCCGCCGATCCCCGCCGACCAGTCCGGCTACTTCGACCACACCCCGCGCGGGGTGGGCCACGACTTCCGCCGCCAGGCGATCACCATGCTGGAGTCGATGGGCATCTCGGTGGAGTTCTCCCACCACGAGGGCGCCCCGGGCCAGCAGGAGATCGACCTGCGGTACGCCGACGCGCTGTCCACCGCCGACAACATCATGACCTTCCGGCTGGTCATGAAGGAGGTCGCGCTGGAGCAGGGCGTCCACGCCAGCTTCATGCCCAAGCCGTTCTCCGACCACCCCGGCTCGGGCATGCACACCCACCTGTCGCTGTTCGAGGGCGACCGCAACGCCTTCCACGAGTCCGGCGCCGAGTTCCAGCTCTCCAAGGTCGGCCGCTCCTTCATCGCCGGCCTGCTGCGCCACGCCGCCGAGACCGCCGCCGTCACCAACCAGTGGGTGAACTCCTACAAGCGGATCTGGGGCGGCTCGCAGCGCACCGCCGGCGCCGGCGGCGAGGCCCCGTCCTACATCTGCTGGGGCCACAACAACCGCTCCGCGCTGATCCGCGTCCCGATGTACAAGCCGGGCAAGCAGGGCTCCACCCGGATCGAGGTCCGCTCCCTCGACACCGGCTGCAACCCCTACCTCGCCTACGCCGTCACCCTCGCCGCCGGCCTCAAGGGCATCGAGGAGGGCTACGAGCTCCCGCCCGGCGCCGACGACGACGTCTGGGCCCTCACCGACCCCGAGCGCCGCGCCCTCGGCATCCAGCCGATGCCGCAGAACCTCGGCGAGGCCATCGACCTCATGCAGCGCAGCGAGCTCGTCGCCGAGACCCTCGGCGAGCACGTCTTCGACTTCTTCCTGCGCAACAAGAAGCAGGAGTGGGAGGAGTACCGCTCAGAGGTCACGCCGTTCGAGCTGCGCAAGAACCTCCAGGTGCTGTAACCGCAGGTCGGGACGGGTTCCCGTCGTAGAGAGGGCCCCGGGGGGGGGGGGGGGGCCCCCCCCCCCCCCGGCCCCCCCCCCGAAACCCGGCCGCCCCGCGGGGGGGGGGGGGGGGGGGTGCGGGGCCTCACACG